>JBATLA010000719.1:0-9621 GCA_049669945.1 Polyangiales bacterium
CTCGTTCCTCCCGCGGTGCGCCCCGAGTTCCGCGGACATCCGCCCTACCCGGACGGCGCGGACGGGCGGACTGCCAGAGTCGTGCTTGGCGTCGTAGTCGACGAGGGAGGTCAGGTCGCCGAAGCGAGCGTGATCTCGAGCGACCGAGAGGGCGACCCCGCCGACCAGTTCCAACAGCTCGCCCTCGACTTCGTGCGAACGGTCGAGTTCACACCGGCGACACAGAACGGCAGGCCGATCCGCGCGGCCATTCGCTTCGAGGTCGTCTTCGAGCCGCCAGGAACAACGCCCGAAAAACCGGTCGAAGCCGCCTCGTTTAGCGCGACCGCAGTCGTTCCGGTGTCGGACCTCTCCGCCTCGTCGATTGACATCAGCGGAGAGGAGCTCCGACTACGGCCTTATCTCTCCACGGGTGATCTCCTCGACGCGGCGCCGGGGGTCTACGCGATTCAGCACGCAGGCGGCGGCAAAGCGAACCAGTACTTCTTGCGAGGCTTCGACGCGGACCATGGCAGCGACATCGCCTTCTACGTCGACGGCGTCCCGATCAACTGGGTGAGCCATGGCCACGGGCAGGGATACACGGATCTGCACTTCGTCATCCCCGAGCTCATCGAGCGCATAGAGGTGAAGAAAGGCCCCTACTTCTCGGAATACGGTAACTTCTCGACCGCGGGCACGATCAACGTGGTGCTCGACAGCGAGAAACCGACGAGCTCGTTCAGCTTCCTCGGTGGAATGAACCGAACGTTTCGCGGCGTCGGGATCGTCAGCCCCAAGCTCGACAAGGTGCGTCCTCTGCTCGCAGTGGATATTCTCGGAAGCGACGGTCCCTTCGAGAATCCCGAGAACCTCCTTCGATTCAATCTCTTCAGTCGGGTCACCGTCGACCTCCCACGAGAGACTACGCTCGCAGTGACCGGGAACTTCTACGGCAATCGTTGGAACGCATCGGGTCAGATCCCACTTCGCGAGGTGGAGGCCGGAAGACTCGATTGGTTTGGCAGCATCGACCCGAACGAGGGTGGGAACAGCGGACGGTACAGCCTCTACTTGAACCTTCTGTCACCCTCGAAGAGCGGCGCGTTCGGCAAACGCTCGGTGGCAAGCCAAGGGCTGGAGCTCGTCGCTTGGGTCACCCGCTCCGACTTCGCCCTCTATTCCAACTTCACGTTCTTCGCGAACGATCCGGTCAATGGCGACATGATCGAACAGACGGACTTGCGGACGACCCTCGGCACGCGCGCAAACTACGGGTTCGCGCACAGGCTCGACCGAGTCACGCTCAAGACGCGTTTCGGAACGAACCTGCGGATCGATTGGATCGACAACGGACTCGCCGATGCGCCAGATCGCGTGGTGGCCAACACCCTGGTGGATGCTCGGATCGGCGAGACCAACGTGGGTCTGTTCGGCGAGGAAGAGCTCCTGTGGCGCTGGCTGCGGCTGGTGGGCGGGCTGCGGGTCGATTTCTTTCATTTCGAGGTCACTGACAGGCTCCAGCAGATCGATGAGAAGACGAGCGGGGTACGCGGTGAGGTGATCGTGTCCCCCAAGGGGAGCGTCATCGCACAACCAATCGAGCCGCTGCAGCTCTTCTTCAACTTCGGTCGGGGTTTTCATTCCAACGATGCGCGTGGCGTCGTTCGCGAGGTGGACCCGGTGACACCACTGACGCCAGCGCTCGGCTGGGAGCTGGGCGCCCGGCTGCTGGCGTGGGATCGTCTTCAACTCTCCTCTGTGTTCTTCTGGCTGAACCTCGATAGCGAAGTCGTCTGGGTGGGAGATGAAGGCGTGACCGAAGCGAGTGGCGCAACGCGTCGATTCGGCTTGGAAGCGCAGGTGCGTGCAGAGCTCGTGAGCTGGCTGCTTCTAGACTTTGATGCGACCTGGGTGCGCGCGGAGTTCGTGAACAACCCCGGCAACGCGAATGCGGTCGCGCTCGCGCCGGAGCTCCTGATCAGCGGTGGGCTGTCGGCCTTCGACGACCGCACCGGGCTTTCGGGCAGGATTGGGGTCTTCTACATCGCGGATCGGCCTGCGACCGAGGATCGCTTCTTGACGGCGGAGGGGTTCGTGCGGCTCGACGCGTCGTTCGGATGGGAGAACGAGCGTTTCGGAATCAAGGCGCAGGTGCTCAATTTGTTGAACACGCGCTGGCGTCAAGCGCAGTTCGCAACCACGGGGCGCCTACCGGGCGAAGATGGACCGGGCGCATGTCCGGCCGGGACGCGACCGGTGGTCGAAGACGGGACTTTCGTCGGCTGTGAAGATCTTCACTTCACACCGGGGTGGCCGATCCATCTGCAGATCATGGCGACGGTAAAGTTCTGATGAGTGCGGCCTTCATCAATTGCGTATGGACATTGCGCAAGGCGTTTGCTTTTATAGACTATCCAACGAGATGGCCTCCTGGAAGAACAGCATCATCATCCACGCCTCTCCCGACCGAGTGTTCGCTTACGTCGACGACCCGATGAAGCTCGTCGAGTGGATACCGGGACTGATGGCGGTCGACGACGTGATTGGGAGTGGAGCTGGGCAGCAGCAAGAGTTCACCCACAAGATGGCCGGGATCAGGCTCCACGGGCAGTCCGTGGTGGTCGAGCACGTTCCGAACAAATGTGCGGTGCATCAGCTCGTCGGAATGGTGCACGCCACTTTTGGATATTTCGTCGAACCTCACGACGAAGGAACGCGCCTCACTTTAGAGGTCGAGTACAGCGTTCCGATACCCGTGCTCGGCAAGCTGGCTGAGCATCTCGTCATCAAACGGAACGCGCGAGAACTGGAGCTCGCGCTCGTCAACGTCAAGGAAACGCTGGAGAGCTAGGGAGCGACCCTCGCGTCGAGCGAGACGTAGTCCCGGCTTCTTGGCCCCATGTAGATCTGACGGGGTCGACCGATGCGGAGGTCCGGATCCTCCATCATCTCTTTCCAGTGGGCGATCCAGCCCGGGATTCGGCCGAGTGCGAACATCACGGTGAACATCTCCGTGGGGATACCCATCGCACGGTAGATGATTCCGCTGTAGAAATCGACGTTGGGATAGAGCTGACGCTCGATGAAGAACTCGTCTGAGAGCGCGACATCTTCGAGCTGGCGCGCGATGTCGAATAGCTCGTCGTCGATCGCCAGGTGGTGCAACAGCTGGTCCGCGTAGCTCTTGAGGATCGTCGCACGCGGGTCGAAGTTCTTGTACACACGATGACCAAAGCCCATCAGCCGCCGCTCGCGGTTCTTGACCTGGCGCATGAACGAATTGCAGTCGCCTCCCTCCGCGCGAATTTCTTCGAGCATCTCGATCACTGCCTGATTGGCGCCGCCGTGAAGCGGCCCCCACAGAGCGGAGATACCCGCGCTGATCGAGGCATAGAGGTTTGCGCGGCTGGAACCCACCAAGCGAACGGTCGACGTCGAGCAGTTCTGCTCGTGGTCGGCGTGCAGGATGAGAAGAACATTGAGCGCCTTCACCAGCAACGGATCAGGTTGGTACGGCATCTCGGCGGGATGGGAGAACATCATATGGAGGAGGTTCGCGCAGTACTTGAGCTCGTTGCGCGGGTAAGCCGTCGGCCTCCCCTGCTGCTTCTGGAAGGTGTACGCAGCAATGGTGCGCACCTTGGACAGGACGCGCCCGATGTGGTGCTCGTTCTCTGTGTCGGGCACGATGCTGTCGGGATAGTAGGCGGAGAGCGCGCTCACCATCGAAGAGAGGATCGCCATCGGATGCGCATTGGAAGGGAATCCGTCGAAGAAGTGGCGCATGTCTTCATGCAGCATGCTGTGATAGGTGAGCAGCGTCGAAAACGCTTGGAGCTGGTCGGGCGTCGGAAGCTCTCCGTAGATGAGCAGGTAGCTCGTTTCGACGAATGTGGATGCCTCCGCCAACTGCTCGATGGGGTAACCACGATACAAGAGGATCCCCTCTTCGCCGTTGATGTAGGTGATCTCGCTCTTCGTCGCCCCGGTGTTCATGTACCCAGAGTCGAGCGTGATGAGGCCGGTGTCCTTGCGCAGGCTGCGGATGTCGAACGCTTGCTCGCCGTACGTACCTTCGACGAGCGGCATGTCGTAACTCGTGTCCCTGCACTCCAAGGTGGCTTTGTCAGTCATTGGTTTCCTCCAGCTTCTACGGCCAATCTGCCCGGTGAGTATCCTCCAGGGCAAGCAAGAGTTGGAGTGGTATGTTTGTCCCTTGCAAAACAACCGTGACGGCACGACCAGCACAACTCGCTAGGCGCCGCAACAGAACTCGCAGTTGTGCGGCGACTGAATTATCATGGTGCCGAGCTGCCGGATCGCGGGTGCCCCGCTCGTGAGTCCGGTCCACTGAGGAGAGGTTGATCATGGTTCGAATTCCCTTGCTTCGGCGCGGTGGCGCGCTGATTCCCGCCGTTCTCGCATTTGGTCTCGTTGCTTGCTCGAGTAGCTCAGGCGATGGAGGGCCCGGCGGTGGGGGTGGCGGGGGCGGTGCGGGAGGTACCGAGGTCTCTGATCTCGAGAACGCCCTCAACGTCCTCGGTGTCGACACGACGCAAACCGACCGCGTGGACCCGGACCAAGACACCTTGCCCGAAGACTACAGCCCGCTCGGCTCCTCTGCTTCCTTTGGAAGCCCCGATGAGTTCAGCGACGACAGTGGCGCCAACAACACCGACGAAATCTTCATCGTGAACGCCACCGTGAATGGTGGCGAGCCCGTGCTCAATCTCGTCGAGCAGGTAGGCGTGCAGATCGACGGCGACGGGAGCATCAATCCTGGCAGCACCTCGGTGCTGCACACCCTGCCCGAGGGAAGCAACGCTTGGGTCGATGAGACGGGGGGCGGCGATTCGGACAACCAGCGGAGTCTTCGTGACGTCGAGGCCGGCGATGTCGACGAAGACGGGCTCGAGGAGATCGTCATCGTCTACGTCGATACTTCGGCAGCCGATCGGGTCCTCAAGATCAAGGTCGTCGAAGACATGGAAGACGGCTACCAGGAAATCGAGGAGACGATCGCCGATGGTGACGGTGTGCTCGATGTTTCGATCGCGACTGGCGACTTCAACGGGGATGGCGCCGATCAGGTGGCGATCGTGCTCACCAAGGACGCGACCTCGGAGCTGCTCTTCGTCAGCCCACAATCGGGTGGAAGCGGCGAGCGTGCCAGCAATTTCACCGTCGATACCGATGCGACGGTGATCCTGGACCACTCGATCGATGCGAACCTCGATACCGCCGAGATCGCGAGCGGAAACCTCGACTACGACAATCCAAACGAGCTGGTGGTGGTGATCAACGAGCTGGTCGGCAGCCCTTCCCAAGGCGTGGCGACGTACTACGTCTACGATGACCAGAACCGAGACTTCGCGCAGTTGGAGAGCGACATCGTGACGGGCACCGACGGCCAAGCCTTCGTCGCGAGGCAGGCTGACGTCGCGATCGGTGACATCGACGGGGATGGTATCGAGGAGATCGTGTTCGCGGGCCTCACGGACTTCGGCACGGGCTGCGGCGACGACTACAACGCCATCGTCACTGCGCTCGACGACGCGAAGCATGGTCTCGCACCCTTGAGCGCGAAGTCGTTCGAGCCATTCTTCAGCAAGTGCCCAGCGTTCGGACCCTGGCGTCTGCGATTCATCCACCTGAACACGCTCGACTTGGACGGCGACGGCATCGACGAAGTGCAAGCCAACCAATTCGTCTGGGAAGATCTAGCCGAGACCGGGAGCTTCGGGGAGCCCACTTGGGAAATGCCCGAGACGATCTTCGTCGACGGGGACGCGGACGCCGGCGTCTACATCACGTCGGCGACCACATCGATCGAGGCGGGCGACGTCACGGGAGACGGACGCGAGAACATCCTCGTCTTCACGCAATGGCAGGGAGACGTGCTGATCTACGGCTTGAGCATGATTGAAACCGTCGGCTTTGCCGAGCTCAGTCGCATTTCCGCGAGCGCAAACGCCAACAGTCAGACCGTAGTCGGCCCGTTGCTCGTGCCGGTCAACGTCGACATGGACAGCCCGGTGCTCAAATACTCGGACGGAATGTACCAACTGGTGTTCACCGAACCGGTGATCATCGCCGCCCTGGCCGCTGCGCCGTGCGGCGATGGAATCGGCCAGAACACCGACGCCTGTCAGGTCTCGTTCGGCCAGTCGGAGAGCACCACGATCGACGCGTCGGTGACCGTCTCGGTGAAGGCAAGCGCCCATGTCGGCGTGAAGAGCGCCGCAAACATCCCGTTCGTCGGTGAGG
Source organism: Polyangiales bacterium (assembly GCA_049669945.1). GTDB lineage: Bacteria > Myxococcota_A > Polyangia > Polyangiales > Houyiibacteriaceae > SG8-38. The sequence goes on from JBATLA010000719.1 coordinate 6,250, forward strand.
TCGGCGCTGACTTCAAGAAGACCGTGACCGTCTCCGCCTCGCTTTCTGCAGGCGCGGCGTACGAAGTACAGAAGTCGCGCGTGTTCACGACCGGTCCCCTCGAGGACGGAATCGTCTTCACGACCATTCCGTACGACCGCTACACCTACAGAATTCTCTCGCACCCCGACCCGGAGTTCGTCGGCGGCGAGGTCGTCGTCTCGCTCCCCCGTGAGCCAATCATGCTCAAGGTCGAACGTGAGTTCTACAACGAAAGCATCTCTCAGGAGGGCTTTCCCATCGGCGGCAACGTGTTCAGCCACACGGTTGGCAACATTCAAAGCTATCCGAGCTCGGGGGAGAAGAACTCGCTGCTGTCGCAGTACGGAGGTCTCGAGAACGGGCCGATTTCGGTGGGCCAGGGGCAGGGAAGCGACGGCCTCGGCATCGATGTGTCGACTGCGATCAGCCTCGGCGCAAGCCTGGGTATCGAGTACGAGGAATCGGTGGATGTCACTGCGGGCCCGGCGTTGACCGGATACTCCGTCGGCTACGGGGTCTCGGCGAGCTTGACGGTCACGAGCGGCATGTCGTCTTCGTACTCGGTGACAGTTGGCGATCTCAGCGCCGAGACCTTCGCCGACAACCAATACAGCTACGGGATGTTCACCTACGTGCAGCCCGTGAGCGGTCAAGAGTTCGAGGTCATCAACTTCTGGGTTGAGTAGCCGGTATCTGGTGGAGCCCGAGCTAGAGAGCCAAGGCACGGTGGCGATCAAGGAGCTCGCCAAGGTGAGAGCGGAGGGGGAGCTGGCGCCTGCGCCATCCTATGCGGAACAGCCGGAGGACCCGTCGCAAGCTGAACAAGCCCCGGACGCGGAACGACCTGTCGAGCGTCCACACCTGGGCCGGGTTCGATAGCTGCCGACTCGTCGGTTTGCGGACATCGCGCAGCACCATCTGAGGCTGGACTGGGGCTGGTCGGCGCACTAGGAGTCACGCGAGGAGTAGATCAGATGCACAAGACCGTTAAGATTGGTTCGTTGATGGGGGCGTTCTTGCTCTTTGGCTGCACGAGCCAGATCAAGACCAACACGACGTACGACGATACGGCGGACTTCGCGAGCTACAAAACGTTCGCCCAGGCGCCAGCACCCACCCATGCGCAGAGCATGCCGGGATACAGCGAGATCACTGGTCGCAAGATTCAGCAACGTATCGCGTACAATCTCGAACAGAAGGGCCTGGAGCTGGCGAGCGCGGACGAGGCCGATCTCGTGGTGAGCTTCACGCTTGGTGGCCAGCCCCGCCAAGAGGTCGAGTACTACGGCGGTTGGGGATGGTACGGCCCGGGAATGGTCGACACGGAGAACTATGTCGAAGGTAGCCTGGTGATTGACATGGGCGACCGTGTGAAGAAGCGGCTCGTTTGGCACGGATACGGCACAGAGGACATCTTCACGCAGAGCGGCGCCGACGAAATACTCTTTCGCGCGGTCGACGCGGTTCTCGAGAAGTATCCGCCAGGCGCAGAGGCTGCCGGGAAGTAGCCCATCGCGAGCTACATGGGGTTTGGACTGAACTTCGCCGGGGGCGACGTCAGCTACACCGGCGAGAAGCTCGCACTCACCGTGAGCTTGCGATTCGGCGTCGTGCTCGGCGTCAGCGCGCAGATTGGAAGCTGAGCGGTCGCCCGGCTCAGTCGTCAGTCCAAACCTCGGAGTCCTCTTCCACTTCGTAACCATCGATGGGCTTGGGCTTTGGTCCGGTGATCTTGTCCCCCTTGGGGCCATCGGGAGGGATGCCCTCGGGTCCGTCGGGTCGATCAAACGGCGCCGTGTCGATTGGGGTTCCGCTTCGAGGAATCGTCGGTTTCTTCGGCAAGGGCTCTACAACGTCTTTCAACTCGGGTTTGGGCGGGCCGACGTCCGTTTCCTTGGGGACCGACACCTGATAGTTCAACTCGAGAGTCGTCGAGACAGGCTGCGACTCGAGAGCGTCGAACGGAGCCAAGACGACATCCCCGACCCTACGCTGAATGCATCCCCGGTCGTTCGCCGAAAGCCCCGTGCCACTCGCGCTCGGTTCGATGATCAGCCCGGACGGTCGCACGGTGGCGCGGATGTCGACGCGTATGACCTTCGTGTTGCTTGGTCGATAGTCTTGGAGGCAATCCACCGGGCTACCGACGGCCGCACGGAGCTCTGCGGCCAGATCGCGTGCAGCCACGCCGACACTGACTTGTTGCGCCGGAGCCGGGGTATCGCCGGTCTCCTCCGCGGCTGCAGTCTGCTGTTCGATTGGCTGCACGCTGTCGGGTTCGTCGGGCGCGACCGGCGGGTCATCCACTGCGACCGGCAACTCGCTTGGAGGAGCCGGTGACTCCGCCGCGGTGCTCGGCAGCTCAGGTTCGTCCGCACGGTTCTCGCAAGCGGCGAGGAGCAGAACCAGGAACCAGAGGAGTGAGACGCGACTCATTGGCTGAGCTTAGCTCGCCGCAACGGACGTGTCGCGGGGCTTCATCCGCGCTCATCCAACTCGGGCTACCCGCCTCCACGTAGCTCAGAGGACGCGCAACGCGTTCGCCAATGTCCGAACGTGCTAGGACGGGCTCGTGGGCTCACGACGCAAGCAGCGACTGCTCCTCGAGGTTGCCTTCTCGGATCGGACGTTCGAGCGCAAAGAGCTCGACGGAGAGCAGGTGTTGGAAGGCAAATGCATCCACTGTCAGAGGAAGCTCGCCCTCCGCGCCGACGGCGCGCCGATCAACGGGGCGACGCTCGAACACATCGTCCCCAAGAACCACGGCGGAACCGACGAGCTCGTCAACCTGGCGATCGCTTGCGCCCGCTGCAACTCCGAAAAGGGGCTGAGACACGACCACAAGCGCGCCGACGATCCGAAGCTCCGGGAGGTCATCCTGCGGCTGCAAGAACGGCGGCGAAACAGGCGTCGCGATTGAGAATCCGCGGTTGGGTCCGCAACTAGGCGGAATCAGGTCGCTTGCGGAGGGGGAGCGTGTCCCCTCGCTAGTTGCAGGTGTTGGGGTCGGTGGTGCAGCTGCCGAGCTGGCAGACGGGGACTTCGAAGGCGAGGGGCGCTCCGGTGTTTCCGTCCGGATCCGCCACCGTCACCGTGCCTGCATAGGCCGCGACGTTGGGACAGCTGATCGTCGAGACGGCGGCGTTGATCGGGCCGTCGCAGCCAGACACGCTTCCGGTGTAGATCAGATCTTCCGCGGCGGTTTCGGAGTCTTCTGCAATGACCGTGATCACGACGTTGGACCGCACCCCATTCGTGCACTCTGGCTCCGGTTCCCACGATACCTCGATGATGGTCGGCGCGCCGCCGTCGTTGCCGCCCGCACCTGCGGTCCCGCCCGCACCTGCGGTC
>JBATLA010000720.1:0-2099 GCA_049669945.1 Polyangiales bacterium
GCGCTCGCGGGCGTACGCGAGGGCGAGCCACGTCCGCCGATCGAGGACCTCGGGGTCCATGTTCTCGAGAGCAGCGAGCTCCGCGTCGGTGACACCTGCCTCCAGCGCCATCCGGGTGTGCGCGTGCTCGCACATGCGGCAGGCGTTGGCTTGCGCGACCGCCACGACGACCTGTTCTCGGAGCGCACGCGGCAGACGTCCACCGATCCAGATCGAAATGAGTGACGGTGCGCGCGTCAGCACCGATAGGAGGTCCCGGAAGAGCGCGGGCACCCGATAGACGCGAGGTATTGGACGGAGACTGTCCAGCGGCACCTCAGCCTCCTCCCGTGCCGAGTAAGGTCTTCACCGTCGCGTGCATCTCATGCAGGCGCTCGCTCATGTGGTCGATTTGTTTCGCGTCGAGGAGCTCATAGACGAAGTGGAGTGTCTTCCGCCCGTCTGCGCGCCGAGCTTCGGGGGAGCGTGTGCCTGGCCCCCAATCTTCGCGCTGTTCCCAGGCGTTCCACAGCAGAGCACGAACCGCAGGCGCGTCCGGATGCTTTCGAAGCTCGTCCGCGATCTGTGCAAGGCGTTGCTCGTCTGCCCTGAGCCTGTCCGCCGCTTCATCCGGCATCGACGCGACGTATGCGCGAATGGCATTCTCTTGTGCGTCGCTCAGGCGGCCGGTCCACTTCGCGATTGCGTCGACGAATTTCTCTTGTCGCGACTCGAGGCGCTCTTGGGGTGGCGCGTTGAGCTCGTCACGGGTGTCTTGAAGCCGCGCGTCGAGCTCGCGCTCGGCGTGATCGATTTGCTCGTCGCTCAGGGTTGCCAAGATCGGCGCTGCCTCGTCGACGATCCACGCCACCGCCTTGTCCATGAGGATGTCGACCTGCCGCTCGATGACGAGCATGTTCTCCTCGCTCATGCCTTTTGCGAGCGAGCGGTCGACGGTGGCAACCAAGAGATCGATACGTGGCCCGAGGAGCTCCGGCGCCGACGCGATGGCCCGATCGACCGCGCCTCGCGTGGCCTCACGTTGGGCGTCATCGAAGTCGAACACCGAAGAGATCTTGTTCGTCGCCCACTTGGCGCCGAGGTTCTGCAGCACGCCGGTGCAGCCGGCCGCAAGCCCGATGGCAAGCAGCAAGGAGAGCCGAACCGCTCGTCCGAGGCGGCGCTTCGCGTTCATGAGAGCAGCCGCGAAAAGAACGCGCTCATCTGCGCGCTCAACAAAGTCATCAGGAGTGTAAACGGCAGGACACCCAGCATCGTTCCGAAGAGGAACGGACGGAAGCGCACGCGGGAAACTCCCAACGCGAGTTGAAGTGCGGGCGTCGTGTAGAAGAGCAATCGCAGAAGCGCCACCGTGCGGAAGCCATCGTCGGCGAGCTTGTCGTCGAGCTTGCGGATGCGCGCGGGCGCTCGGCGCTGGGCCCACTCTTGGGCCACGAAACGGGCGACTGAGAAAGCCAGCACCGAGGCAAGGACGGCGCCGAGCCAACTCAGCAGCACAGCCTCGGCGGGAGACCAGATCAGAGGCGCGCTGAGTAAGAAGAACAGCGAGCGAACCCCGAGGGGTTGGAGGAGCGCATAGGCGGCAACGAACGCGACCCCGCCCCAGGCTCCTGCCGCGCGAATCCACCGCTGCACTGCTTCCGCGTCGATCGCTCGGGGGGCTCCGCTGGCATAGAACCAGACGATGGCGACGAGAAATGCGAGCGCCAGGCCGAGCTTGATCCGCATGGACGAAGCCTAGTGCCAAATTCCCAGATTTCGGCCCATTTTTTTCCGCTTGCGGCCCCCTCGAGCTGCCCGTGGCTGGCACCGGCGCGCTTTGCTGCGGCGATCGGGGTCTACGCCGCGTCTGAGTTGATGATGCTCCTCAGCTACACGTGGATGAGCGTCGTTCCCCTGTGGGAAATGTGGCGGCGCTAGCGGCGACAGACATTGCGGCGACGGTACCACGGTTTGCATGCTAAGAATGGGCCGTGGCCGAGGATGCGAAATCTGGAAAGCGGGTCGTCGCGATCATGCTGGCGATGGCGGTCGGGGTCGCCCTGATCGGCTGGTATGCCGCCTCGCGGGTCGAGCGGGAGACGAAGGCGCGGCAAGGG
>JBATLA010000721.1:0-10749 GCA_049669945.1 Polyangiales bacterium
GAGGCAAGGTCAGCGCCAGCGATTCCCGTGCAGGGAGCGCCGCTTCCTCCGGAGACCGTGCAGGGCAATGCTTTCGGGGCGGACGTCGTGCCGCGTGGCGAGAAGTACGTGTTGCGAATGAGCAACCCGGTCGTCGAGATGGACGGAATCGTCGAAGAGGATGGATTCTCCGTGACGATCCCCGGCAGCCTTTCGCTTTCGCGGGCGGGCCCCATTGCGGCCGCGCACCCGGACGTCGAGCATGCGAGCATCCTCAATCGAGGCGACTTCTCCGAGCTGACCATTCGGTTCGTGGCTGGACGGCAGCCCACGTACCGCGTGGAGGCACGCGGACCGGCTGTCGAGATTACGATCTCGAAGTAGGCTCTACTCCGAGCGGGTGATCGGCTTGAAGAACCGCTGTGAATCGCGCTCGACGTAGAGCAGCGCCTTTCCATCACGGAGTGCGGCGCGAACGTCGTCGATCGAACGGACCTCTTGCCGGTCTGCCTGCAAGATGAAGTCGCCCGATTGCAGGCCCGCGCGGTCCGCATCGGACCCTGGCTCGACGGCACGAACGAACACGCGCCCGTCGCCCTCGTAGCGAAAGCGCTCACGCAGTTGTGGAGTGAGCTGTTCGAGCCTGAGCCCGAGCATTCCGGTTCTCTCTGCGCCTTGGCTTTGCGACTGAGCCCGCTCCTCGTTTGGGCGTTCGCCGGTGACCAGCGTCATCTGTTTGGTCTTTTCCGCCCGGCGTACCTCGAGCGACAGCCGCTCTCCGACTCCGTGCCGGAGTATGGTTCGGAGCAGGTCGTGTCCCGCTCGGATCTTCGTGTCACCGATTGCGGTAATGACGTCGCCGGCTTGTACACCTGCCTTGTCCGCAGGCCCGTTGGGAACGACGCCGTTGATCAACGCGCCGCCCTCGAAGCTTCCGCCGAGATGGACGGCGAGCTCGGGCGTGATCTCCTGGAACGAAACACCAAGCCAAGCGCGCTTGACCGCACCGCTCTCGATGAGCTGTCGCGCGACCCGCTGCGCAATTTCAGAAGGGATGGCGAAGCCGATTCCCGAGCCTCGCCCGATGATCATGGTGTTGACTCCGAGGACACGGCCCTGCAGATCGACCAGCGGGCCTCCGGAGTTACCAGGGTTGATGCTGGCGTCGGTCTGCAAGTAGTCTTCGATTTCGTTGGCGCCGATGCCACCGCGGCCTTTCGCACTCAATACGCCGGTGGTCACCGAGTAGTCGAGTCCGAACGGTGATCCAATCGCGATCACGAACTGCCCGACACGCGCTTTCTCGGATGACGCGAACGCCGCCTGCGGGAGGCCGCGGGCGTCGATCTTCAGCATCGCGAGGTCTGTGGCGGAATCGCTGCCCACGAGCTTCGCAGGGTAGCTTTTGCCATTCTGGAGGCGGACGTCGATTCGACTTGCTTCGGCAACGACGTGATTGTTGGTCAGGACGTACCCGTCTGATCGAAGAATGATTCCGGAACCGCCCCCGCGAACGATGCCCCCGCGTCCCTGGCCTCCGAAGAAGAACTGAAAGCCGTCGTTCTGAGGTCTGCTCACCTCGACTTGAATGCTGACGACCGACGGAGACACCGACTCGGCCACCGAAGTCAACGCCGTCTCGAACGCGACCGCGCGTGACAGCGCGTCCTCGTCGACTGTCGCCTTCTTCGGCGAAGCCGCCGCGGTTCCGAGCGTGGTCACGGTAAGCACGGCGCCGAGCATGAGAGCCCAGGGCTGCCGAAGCATGGTTCGGATCATGAACATTACCTCCCTATTGCGCCGGTAACCCGTGGGGCAATGGTTTGATTCCACGCCGCTCGCCGTTCGTCCGGTCCAGATCAAAAAAAAGAAGTGATTCCGAACTCTTATACGTCGGAGCAGGGGAGGGTCACGACCACCGTCGTGCCTCGCCCGATTTCGCTCTCGATCTCGATGCCGCCGCGGTGCTGTTCGAGGATGCTCTTGACGATCGACAGGCCGAGGCCCGTCCCCTTACCGCGACGCCGGGTCGAAAAGAAAGGCTCGAACACGCGGTCGAGGTCGTCTCGTCCGATGCCGACGCCGTTGTCCTCGACCCGAAGGTGCACGCGATCGCGGCCGTGCGCGCGCGTGATCAGCCGGACCTCGCCCCCGTCATCGTGCGCCGCGTTGCAGGCGTTGGTGATGAGATTGACGAACACCTGGTGAAGCTGACCTGGTACGGCGTTCACCTTGGGCAAGGCGTCGCCGTAGTCTCGAACGACCTTCACCCCGGCTTCGCGGATGACGTGCTCGCAGAAAACGACAGCCTCTTCGAGGACGTCGTTCAAGACCAGCGGCTGTGCCTCCTCTTTCGACGGGCGAGCATACGTCAGCAGGTTACGGGTGAACGACATGATGCGATCCGAGCTTCGGAGAATGCGTTCGACCCGCTTGACGTCGTCTGCTTCGGCGCCGCCTCGTGTGAGCTTGCTCAGCAGATACTCGCCATACACCGAGATGCTCGTCAGCGGGTTGTTGATCTCGTGGACGATGCCTGCCGCGAGCTGACCCAGAGTCGCGAGCTTCTCCGCATGGATGACCTGCCCTTCGAGCTCCCGCACCTCGGTGCGGTCCTTTCCGATGGCGATGACGCCAGCAACCCGTCCCTCCGAATCGAGAATCGGTGCGAGCGTGAACTCCAGCCGCGCGTTGCCGCCTCCTGCCTTTGGAAGGCGCAGCTCGAACGGTGGCACCTCACGGCCGCGGAGGGCTGTGACGAACGCGGAAAGGACCCGCGAGCGGTCACTTTGCCCCGCGAGTTGCAGCACGTCCTTGGCGTCGAGCTCCGCACGGTCGAGGCCCGTGATGCTGACGAACGCCGCACTCACCACACGGATGCTCCGGTCGCGGCCCAGGACCAGGACCGGGATGTTGGCGTGCTCCAGCAGCTTCTCGAGATAGTCGCGCAGATGGAGTGACTCGCGCCGAAGTCGGCCATTTTCGATCGCCGCGCTCACTCGAGAGGCCGTCATCAACAATGCGTCTTCGAGCCGTGACGGAAGTGGTGTTCCACGATCTATCTCTGCGGCCAATACACCGATGACCTCTCCGCCAATGCACAGCGGCGCATCGAGCCCGTCCGCCGGAACCTCTCGCTCCGCGGGGCCTGCTACGAGAATGGGCTCATACGTGCGCTGCAATCGCATTCCGAGAGGTTCGGACAGCGGCTGCGCGAACCCTGCTCGCAGAAGGCCGGCTTCGGTGATCGCGACCTCCCCGGCGGACTCGGGTCGGACGTAGTGCGTCGTCGCCTGCACCACGGTGCTTCTCTCGACGGTGCGCGGCGACAATCGCATTGCGAAGCGGGTCGCCGGATACAAGCGCTCGAGGGCGTGGACGTATGAGCGCAGCACCTTCTCGTCGGTCGCAAACCCGCGAGTCTCTCGCTCGGCCTCATTCAGCGACTCGAGGATCTCCGGCATACTGGGACCGCTCGAGCCCCGCCGCCGTGGCGTGACGATCGACTTCACCGCGGACACGCGAGGTTCCAGGCTATCTCGGGCCGGGGGCTTCTTGTGCGCTGAATCGTCCACTGCTCAGCCCTTCGCTCCCGGGTCGCGTGACGCGTCAGCCGCGCGATCCAAATCGAAGATCTTCTGATGCCCCACGTACGCGGTCGTCTCGTACCGGGTGATCTTGCCGATCTTGCGTACGATATCGGCCATCCGCTCTGCCTCGCGGATCAGCACCTCGGCAGCCTTGGCCGCGGCGGAGTCCGGCTCAGACTGGCGCTGCAGGAGCTCCGCGTAGGCCATCATGCTCGTCAGAGGCTGATTGAGCTCGTGCGCCGCAGTTCCTGCCAGCTCGGCAATGACCCCCTGCTTTTCACTGAATGCGAGCTTCTTCTGGGCTTCCGCCAGGCGTTCCTCGACCCGCACCCGATCGCGGAGGTCGGCAAAGATCAGAACGATCGCCGAGGGCTCGCCGTGCTCGTAGATCAAGGAAGCTGAGAGCTGTACGGGAATGCGCTCCCCGTAGACGTCGAGAAGGTCGAGCATGGTGGGCTCGAGCTTCCCTTCGCCGCCGTGTTCCGGCGCCAGCAGCCGCTGCATCACGAGCTCCGATGAGGAGCGGCCGAGCAGGTCCTCCAACTTCACGTTGCCGAGTACGTCCGAAACGTATCGTCCCGAGATCCGCTCTGCACTTGGATTGAACAGCACGACTCGCTGTTGGATGTCGGTTGCCACGATCGCGTCGACACTTGCGTCGATCAACGACTCCAGGAACTCCATCGTCTTGAGGAGCTCGCGCTCAGTTTCACGCTGGTCGGTGACGTCTTCGAACGAAATGACCGTATGGTCTTCTGCGTCGATCAACGGTGCGAACGAGCAACTGCAAGTGATCTCCGTACCGTCGCGACGCACGAGTTGGACGTCCATCCCACGAGGATACTGACCATGCGCCAAGGCCTCGCGAATTCGTGGCAGATCCGCCGTGGATACGAGTTGCGCGATGTCATTCGTCGAAACGGTTTCTTCACGATGTCCGACGATTTCGTACGACCGCGGATTCGCGAACACCATCTTCAGGTCGGGGCCGATGACGACGATGCCGAGCGCCATGGAGGCGAACGTCTTTACATACCGGCGGCGGAGGATCTCGAGCGGCGATCGCGCCAAGAGCCGCTCCAGCCGGGCGACGAGCTCGTCGGCTAGCACCGGCGGGAACAGTATATCGTCGGCGAGTTGTTCCGAGCCGTCAGGGAGCGCTCCGTCCACGATGAGGAGCACCGGTTTGCCACGGGGGGCCGACCAACGCATCGCCTGCGGATCCGCCGCGTCGAGGACGACGACTTCCTGCTGCAGCATGCCCTCGTCGGCGCGCTCCGGCACCAGCCACTCCACCGACCAAGCGCCGCCCTGCAGAGCCGCGGTCAGTTTCCGATAGAGGGAAGGGTCACTCGAAACTAGTGCCAGTGCTGGCATGCGTTTTCCAGCCTACCAGAGACCACCCCACTGGTGGCTCTTTCGGGACGGGTGTGTAACCTTGCCCCACACGGGGCACGTGGCAAAGCCGATTGGCATCTTCGATTCCGGACTGGGCGGCCTCACGGTCGCTCGCGCCATCCGCGCGGCACTGCCGGCGCAGGACCTCGTCTACCTCGGGGACACCGCGCGCGTGCCATACGGAACCCGGAGCGCCGAGACCGTGGTCAAGTACGCCATCGGCTGCGCCGAGCGGCTGCTGAGCTATGACATCAAGCTTCTGGTCGTCGCGTGCAATACCGCCAGCGGCGTGGCCCTCGGAGAGCTTCAGGCGCGCCTCGACATCCCTGTCCTTGGTGTGATTCAACCGGGTGCCAAAGCGGGGGTGAAGGCCACGCGAACTGGACGGATCGGCGTCTTGGCGACGGCCGGAACCGTTGCGTCCGGGGCGTACGAACGCGCAATTCACGCGGAAAACAGTGCGATACGCGTGTTCGCGCGCCCGGCACCTCTGTTCGTGCCGCTCGCAGAGGAGGGATGGGTGACCGGTGAAGTGCCCAAGCTCGCCGCTGAGCGCTACCTTCCGCCGATCGTCGACGTCGACGTCGACACCATCGTCCTCGGCTGCACCCACTATCCGCTGCTCAACGGGATCATCCACGACGTTGCCGCTGCGCTCCTTGGGCATGATGTCGTCGTAGTGGACAGCGCCGAGGCGACCGCTGCGGCGCTCCGCGAGATGCTGAGCGAAGACGGGGCCGGAGCGGGCTCGAGCGGCGATCTGCGGATTCTGGTGACCGACCTCCCGGGCCAGTTCGCGTCGTCCGCCTCGAGATTCCTAGGGAAACCGGTCCAAGGGCTGGATATCCAAGCAATCGACCTTTGATGCTGGCGATTACAGTGTCACCGCTATAGTATGTAAATACTGATATGCGCGAGATAGGTGGACATGCCATTGCCGCGAGCGAGCCGCCGATTGGGGAAGAGAATCGAATCTTCGCCACGGGTGAGCTCCTCGACGGCGTCTATGAAATCATGCAGCTTCTCGGACGCGGGGGAATGGGTCAGGTCTTCGAGGCCCACGACCACCTGCTCAATCGCCGAGTCGCGATCAAGGCCGCCTGGCCCAATCCGCTGACACCTCCGCTTCGAAACGAAGCCCGCGCGCTCGCGGCGTTCCAGCATCCAAGCCTCGTGAGCGTGCATACGCTCGGGGAGCACCGCGGGATCGACTACCTCGTCATGGAGCGCGTGTACGGGGTATCGCTGACGCAGCACGCGTCGACGCGTTGGGGCAGCGGGCAGAGCTTTACGCCCACCGAGGTCTTGCAGATCATTCTGCCCGCGGCCGAAGGGTTGAGCGTCGTACACCGCGCCGGCTTGGTGCATCGCGACATCAAGCCGGACAACATCATGCTGACGCCGGTGCATCGGGTCGTGTTGATGGACTTCGGTCTCGTTCTCCCGGAGTTCGACGTGAATGGTCAGCAACGCGTTGCCGGCTCGCCTCCCTATATGGCGCCCGAAGCGCTGCTCAACACCGCCGAACCGGGAAGTGGGAACCTCGTCGATATCTTCGGGCTCGGTGTTCTTACCTACGAGCTGCTCACGGGCCAGCGTCCGTACGGTGGCACGACGATTCGAGAGGTGATCGCCGCGCACGACCGCGGACAGCCACGCCCGCTCGCAGAGGAGCGACCCGATTGTCCGCTCGCGCTTTGCCAATTGGTGCACGAGATGCTCAGCCCCAACCCTCAGATACGTGTGCAAAGTGCCGAGGCCGCTGCATGGCAGATGCGCGCGCTCAATGAGGAGCGTCCGCAGACGGACGCTGCGTCCGTGAGTCAAGCCAAGCCATTGTCGGTGCTCATCGTCGACGACGACGTGGATCTCGCGAAAATCCTCACCTTCTACGTTCGACAGATCATCGGCCGTGCCAATATCCGCGTCGCACACGACGGCGAGGAGGCGCTTCGAGCGGTTCAAGAGGAAGAGCCGGACGTGATGTTGCTCGACTTGCATATGCCACGCATGAACGGCGTCGAGGTGTGCATGCAACTCAAGGGCGAGGGGCTTGCGCAGAGCTCCTCGATCATTTCGGTGAGCGCCGGGGCTCAGGAGCACGACGTTCAGCTTCTACACCAGCTAGGGATTCACCACTTCCTCGAGAAGGGCTCCAATCTCCGCGAGCGGCTCCGGACGGTATTCGGCGAGGTCTGCGGGGATCGGGTTCTGGCCGCCGACTGATCTCGCGTCTAGAGTCCGACCGTGGAACGCGGGGAGTCATCGGTAACGGCGCTGCGGAAATGGGCGGAGCGACTCGTCACGCTGCTCGACGATCGCTTCCGCATTCCGGGCACCGACGTACGTTTCGGTCTCGACCCGATCATTGGAATTATATTTCCGGGTATCGGCGACGCCGTGACCGGCACCGGGTCTATCGGGCTGCTGACGCTCGCGGTGCGCCGCGGCGTCCCGCGCGTCGTCCTTTGGCGCATGGTGCTCAACATCCTAATCGACCTGCTGTTTGGCTCGCTCCCGATCATCGGGGACATTTTCGACGTGGCGTTCAAGGCCAATCGACGAAATCTGGAGCTCATCAATGAGCACGAGAGCCCGCAGAGCAAGGCAACCGCCTGGGACTACCTCGTCGTGGCGATCGGCGTCAGCGTCGCCATCGTGAGTATCCTCGTGCCGCTCGTCGCGGTCTTCTACTTCGGCTTCAACTACGGACCGGAGGTTCTGGAGTATCTTCGGCTTCGATGAGACGCTCCTCGGTCTCGCGCAGCTCGCGTTCGAGATGCCGAATCCGTCGGTGCATGGCGCGGAGATCTTTCTGGGTCGCGAGGTTCAGCCGCCCGGCGAGGCGTTGGACATTCCGATCAGCGGCGCCCTCGATGCGGCCCCGCAAGCGAAACGCCCGGACTGCAAGGTCCTGCACGCGAGGGTCCCTCACCAGCTCCGCGACCCGCGGGTCCTGCATGAGCCTGAAGAAGCGTTCCTTGAGGCGGCTCACCGTCTCGCCTTCGCTACCCAATCACAGACTGTAGCTTGGTCGCTAGCAGTGCGTTTCCCGTGACCTTGATCTTGCCCTGCATGAAGAACTGCATCGCGGAGCCGGGCTTCTCGGTCATCGCCTTCCAGTCATCGGTCGACAGCTCGATCGTGCACTCGGCGTTGCCGGAATCGCCGTCGGTCACCCCAGGCGCGTCCTTCATGTTGACAGTCCAGACGCCGCCACCGTCACCGTTGACCTTGAAGAGGAAGATGGCGTCGACTGCCTTCGCCTTGTCGAGGTCGCTCTCGATCGACTTGGGGATACTTTGCGTGAATGAGGTTTGCGCGTCGGGCATTTGAAGGCGGTGAGCTAACAACGCCCCCCAAACCCTGTCAAGCCGCCCGCCCTCAGGTTCCGGTCTCGAGCTCCTGAGCCAGGTACGCGAGAATGACCTCGTCGAGTGTCTTTTGGGTCAATACCTCGTGCCCGAAAGGCGCCGGTGGCGCCTGCGAGACACGACGGTGGGATCCGCTGCCCGGGCGAATCTGCTCGTACGTCGGTGAACCCTCGATCAAGCGTGCTGCGGCGTGCTCGAGCACTTCGGTGGCGAGCTCTGCGGGTGCCGAATCCCCCGACCCGACTCCTTCCGACGCCTCCGCGGATGCGTCCTCGTCATAGACGCCGTCGCGCAACGCGATGAACACGCGTTTGTGCTGCTCCTGCATGAGCTTCTTCACGATGACCGCGAGGTTGTCTACCTGCAGGTGCTCTTGGTACGACGTCTTCTCGGAAGCGAGGATGCGTCCCCCGTCCGCAAAAAGCTGCGTGATGACGTGCGGCCGCTTCACACCCGAATCCTCGGTTTGAATGTGATACAGCTTTCCCTTATGGCGCACGTTCGTGTTGTACCCCACGAGCGGTGAAGGACTCGCTGCCATTTCAAAATCATATCCCAGAACAAGGGGACTGACCCCTTTTTCAAAGGGTTAAGGAATCACACGCCGGCTCATGGCCTCAAACAAGAAGAAAAAGACCCAAGTGCGACCACTGCTGCCGCGCCCCGGGGCCCGCTACACCTGCTTCGGTGACGGCCTCTGCTGCACGGATATCCACGGCATCGGACCGCTCACCAAGAAAGAGTGCGCACAGATGCGCCGTATTGACCGCAAGTCGGCAGGTTGGAACGACGACCACGACGACTACATGCTCAACACGGCTGCCGATGGCGGATGCGTCTTCTTGATGAGCGATCAGCGCTGCTCGGTTCACGCCGAGCACGGCCCGGAAGCCAAGCCCGAGGGCTGTCGGCGCTTCCCGCTCGGCCTCGTGGCGACCCCGACCGGCGGCCGTATCACCACCGATCATCGCTGTCCCTGTCGAACGATGGGCGAGCGGCCCCTCATCGACCCGGTGGCGGTCGAGCCTTCGGTCACCGAGGGCGGCCGACTCGTCGCCGATCGCCGCATCAAGCGAGTCCCCCTCCGCGCGAAGAAGGAGCTCAAGTTCTCCGAGTGGGAGCCGATCGAGGCCGAGTATCTGAGCCGTTTTCGAAGCCGTGAGCCTCTGATGGAAATTCTGGATGCCGAGCCGTTCCCGACGCTTCGCGGCAGCAGCTGGGACAAGCAAGCGGACGAGTTCATCGGTGCGCGCGACGGTTCGCAGTTCGGCGTCGCAATGGCATGGGTCGGCGATGCGATCAGTGCGCTTCGCAACGGTCACAGCCCTCGGCCTCCGGGCCGCCCTTGGTCCGGCGCGTTCGACCGTGCCCAGGCCCGCTCACCCAAGCCGAGAACGAGCCGCGAGATTTTCGGGGACTGGCTGGCGGACGAGGTCTGGTCGCTCAAGTGGGCTGAGGACTATCACTTTGCGCTCGCGCGCACCGAGCTCGCTACGCGCCTGACCGTCGCAGAGGACATCTGCGCGCGCCTCCGAGCGTCAGGAGCGCGGGCCGATCGCGCCGCGGCGGAAGCGGTCATGATGCTCGAGGTGGTCGGCGAGTCGGACTTCTGGACCGAGGTCAAGGACCGTATGCGCGTGTCATGACGGACGACCGTGACAGCGAAGTGCTCGCCCTTCAAATCGGGCGACCTTTGCGCGCGACCTCGACCGTGCTTCGCCGCTGTGACCTCGGCTTGCCGATTGTGGCGGAGGTTCCACCGATTCTCGACACAGGTGAGCCGTTTCCCACGCGGTACTGGCTCACCTGTTCACTGGCGCACCGCAGAATCGCGCGGATCGAAGCGCGTGGTGGCGTACGTGAAGCCCACAAAGCGATCGAAGCGAATCCGGATCTCGCCAACGCCGTCGAAGAGGCCCACGACCGATACGCGCGCGAGCGCGACGCATCGGTTCCGTCGGACGCGCGTCATCGACCGAGCGGCGGGGTAGGGGGCACGTCCGGCGGCATCAAATGCCTTCACGCTCACTATGCGGACTTCGCTGCGGGCAACGACAACCCCGTCGGCCTTCGTGTGCACGCTGAGATCGGAGAACCGCGCTGTGAGAGGCCGTGTGTCACCTTCATTGACGGGAAGCTCCAGCGTAACCCAGACTGGCGAGAGCCAGCCGATGACGAGGAACCCGATTCGCAGTGACCCGGCGCTGAGCTTCGAACGAGCGCTTTGGTGGAGCCTCGCCCTCGGATGCGCGGCGCTCTTGGTCATCGCCGGAATGCTCGAGCCGGACGCGCGCGGCTACGGTACGCACGCGCAGCTCGGGCTGCCGCCATGCGGGTTTCTGTTGCTCACCGGAGCCCCGTGCCCTGGCTGCGGCCTCACCACCGCGTTCGCGTACGCCATTCGCGGA
>JBATLA010000722.1:0-18879 GCA_049669945.1 Polyangiales bacterium
ACTACTATCAGAACGGACCCGACCGGATCACCGCTCCGCTACGCCGCACAAGAGACGGCACTTTCGAAGAGATCGACTGGGACACCGCGATTCGCGAGGTCACCGAGCGCCTCACGGCCGTGCGGGATGCGCACGGTGGCGACACGATCTTCTACTTCGGCGGCGGCGGGCAGGGAAACCATCTCCCAGCGGCGTACTCCGTGGCCACCCGCCGAGCGTTGGGCTCTCGTTATCTATCGAGCGCGCTCGCCCAGGAAAAGACCGGCGAGTTCTGGGTCGGCGGGCGTTTGATGGGGAGCGTGACTCGCGCCGACTTCGAGCACTGCGAGGTCGGCCTATTCATTGGCAAGAACCCGTGGCAGTCGCACGGCATCCCTCGCGCTCGGGTCACGCTCCGCGAGATCGCAAAGGATCCGGACCGCGCATTGATCGTGATCGACCCGCGCAAGACGGAGACCGCCGAGCTCGCGGACATTCACCTGCAGGTGAAGCCCGGGGCGGACGCGTGGCTCTTGGCGGCCCTCGGAGGGGTCTTGGTTCAAGAGGACCTCATCAACCACGCATGGCTTGGCGAGCACGTGGACGGCGCGGAAGACCCGATCGCGTCGCTTCGACGGATCCCAGTGGCGCAGTACTGCGAGATTGCGGGAGTTCCCGAGGGGCTGGTTCGAGAGACGGCTCGTCGCATCGGCAAGGCGCAAAGCATGGCCGTCTACGAGGACCTCGGCATTCAGATGAACCGCTTCTCGACCCTCAACAGCTACCTCAACAAGTTGCTTTGGGTGCTGACCGGAAACTTCGCCAAGGAGGGGGCGCAGTACGTCCCGGCCGTCCTCGTGAGCGTTGCCGGTAACCTCGAGAAGCTCGGGGCGGGCGCTGAGTGCAAACGAAGCCCCGTTGCGAATGAGCGAATCATCTCGGGGTTGACCCCGTGCAACTCGATCCCGTCCGAGATCCTCAGCGATCATCCGAAGCGCTATCGCGCGATGATCGTAGAGAGCTCGAATCCTGCTCACTCGATGCCGGACAGCCAGGCGATGCGTGAAGCTCTGGGCGCGCTCGACACGCTCGTGGTCATCGATGTGGCGATGACCGAGACCGCGAGGCTCGCCGACTACATCCTTCCGACCCCGACGCAGTTCGAAAAAGCCGAGGCCACCTTCTTCAATCTCGAGTTTCCCCACAACTACTTCCACGCGCGGCAGCCGCTCCTCGATCCGCCGGATGGCGTCCTTCCCGAGGCTGAGATTCATGCGCGACTTTGCGAGGCGCTCGGGGCGTACACGGAGGAGGATCTCGCGCCGCTCCACGCAGCGCTCGAGCATGGGCGTCCGGCGTTCATCCCGGCGTTCTTCGCGAACGTCCTGTCGAATCCGAAGCTCGCTCCGATGGCCCCCGTGATTCTCTATCGGACGCTCGGGCCCCATTTGCCCGACGGCATGGAAGCTGCGGCGGTCGTCTGGGGCCTGGTCCACCAGTTCGCGACGAAGTTCCCCGACTCGCTTCGCCGAGCGGGGTTCGAGGGGCCCGGGTTCGTTGCCGCCGAGAAACTGTTCGACGCGATCCTCGAGAGCCCGTCTGGCGTGGTCTTCGCCGTGGACGAGCCGGAGGACTGTTGGTCTCGCGTGTTGACGCCAAACGGCAGGATTCAGCTGTCGATCCCCGAGCTTCTCGAAGAGCTGTCCACGCTCGAAGACACCGTCCCGGGCACCGGCGATACCGCGTTTCCGTTCGTACTATCGGCAGGCGAGCGCCGCTCGTTCACGGCAAACACGATCTTTCGCTCGCCAGAGTGGCGTAAGAAGGACCCGGAAGGATCCTTGCGCATCAACCCTGAGGATGCGGGGCAACTCGGTGTCGCCGATGGGGACCGCGTGCGTCTCAGCACGAAGCGTGGCTCGGTGGAGGTGCCCGTTGAGGTCTCCGACATGATGCAGCGAGGTCACGTCTCACTTCCGAACGGCCTCGGGCTCGACCACACGGTCGCCGACGGCGTTCTCGAACGTACGGGTGTTTCGCTCAACGAGCTTACGTCGGTCGAAGATCGTGACTGGCTCGCCGGAACCCCCTGGCACAAGCACGTGCCTGCGCGCATCGAAGCGCTTGCCTGACTCAGAGCTGATCTCTGGCGTTCTGCAGCAGGCGACGGGCTTCCGCCGCGACTTCCTCGATCGGGGCGTCGGGGACGAGCGCGAACATGGCTTTGGGGTCCGCGAACGAGACGAGTGCCCCGCCTTTGGCCTCTTGGACGACGACGTTGCAGGGGAGCAGAAGCCCGATCGACGGATCGCCTTGGAGCGCCTTGTGCGCAAGCTTTGGATTGCACGCGCCGAGAATGACGTACGGACGGAAGTCGACGTCGATCTTCTTCTTCAGCGTCTCCTTCACGTCGATCTTGGTGAGAACTCCAAAGCCGTTTGCCTTGAGCGCCGCGGCAACTTTCTCGAGCGCATCGTCGACCGAGACTCCGTCGAGCTGTTTTGAAAAGGCGTAGCTGGGATCGTTCATGGGAAACCCTCCTGGTCACTCTATAGGCCCTGCGATAAGCTCCTGCACGTGTACAAGACGCTCACCGCGCAGACGCTTCACTACTTCGCGCGGCCCCAGGAGCGCGTGCTTCGAGAGCCGCTTCGGGTGCCCGCGGCGTGGACCGGAAGCGAGCTCGCAGCGCGAGATGACTGGCGGGAAACACTGAGCGCTGAGGATGTCGCCGAGCTCGATCGGGCGCTCGCCACGGCGAAACGAACTGGCAAGCCCATCGGCGCGCTCACCAAAAACGACTTCCCACTGCCGACCCTGAGCAAGAAGGTCGATCGTTGGCGGACTGTCATCAGTGAGGGTCGGGGGTTTCAGGTGCTTCGCGGTGTCCCCGTCCAAAACTGGACCGAGTCGGACAGCGAGGTCTTCTTCTGGTGCCTCGGGCAGCACCTGGGAATTCCGGGCGCGCAGAACCCGCAGCGCGATCTCCTCGGCCACGTCCGAGACACGGGGGAGAGCCCGGAGGACGTTCGTCACTACCGCACTCGCGTCAACATCAACTTCCATTGCGACGCGGCGGATGTGGTCGGCTTGCTCTGTTTGAACAAGGCCAAGCGCGGCGGCAAGAGCCGGATCGTGAGCTCGGTGGCCGTCTACAACGAGCTCCTTCGGCAACGACCGGACCTGGTCGATCGCTTGTACGAGCCGTTCATGATGGATACCAAAGGCGAGGGCGGTGTTCGGTACCTACCCGTGCAGCCATGCTGTTTCGACTCTGGCTCGCTACGCACGTTTTATCACACCGACTACTTTCGTTCGGCCGCAGGGCGGGACGGCGAGCCAGTGCTGACGCACGAGGACCGGGAGCTTCTCGACCTCTACAACGCGATCGCCGATTCGCCCGGCATGTACCTCGACATGGACCTCGATCCCGGCGATGTGCAGCTCTTGTCGAATCACACCGTCATGCACGCGCGCACGGACTACGACGACCATCCCGAGCCCGAGCGCAAAAGGCATCTTCTTCGGCTGTGGATCTCGCTTCCCTCGAGTCGCTCACTCGGGACGAGATTGCGCAAGGAACGCAGCCGGGCCGAGATGCTCGCGACGACGATCCGCATGAAAGTCAGATATGCGTTCGAGCGCGCGGTGCGCTGACTAGCGCGTCCGGCCGGCCACGACGTATTGGTAGGGGAGGCTCTCCTCGAGGACCTCGGTCTCGAAACCAGCGGCTTCCAACTCGGCCACCACCGTATCGATCGTGAGCCTCTTCGCGGTCGGGGGCCCGATCGGGGCCTCCATCGTGAAATCGACGATCAGGAGCGCACCCCCCCTTCGCAACGCTGGAAGAAGCTTCTTCGCGTAGGCCACGCGTCCATTGATGTGGTGCCAGGTGTTGACCACCAGGATCCGATCGGCCGAGCGGCGCTCGAGGCCCGGATCGTTCGGGGCGACGGTGCGCGCATCGACATTGTGGAGCCCCTCTTGCTCAGCCCGGTCCCGGATCCAGTCGATCGTTTCAGGGGCGATATCCAGGCCCAAGACGCGACCTTCGTCGCCCACCGCACGTGAGAGATACGGGAGGAAGTAGCCGGTGCCGGCACCCAAATCGACGACCGTCGCCCCCGGCTGGAAGTCGAGCAGAGCGACGACCTCCTCCGGCTTCTGCCAGCCATCTCTGGTCGGGTCGTCGAGCCGGTGTGAGTACGTCCCGACCTCTGGTAGGCCGCGTTCGGCCCCGGCGGAGTGCTCCTCCGTGGCCGCGGCACCATCTGCGCTTTCAGACGATCTTCCATTGCACCCGCCCGAGAGGGCTGTCACAAGCGCGAGTAGGGGAATTGCTCTGCGTGTCATTTCGATGCCTCGATTGGGCAACCTTACAATTGGCGACATGTTTGACCCGGATAAGTGACTTCGCATATTTAGACCACACAAGAGTGCGCCACTTAACCCTACGCAGGCACGAGAAAAATTGCGCGTAAGTACCCCGGGGCTATGCTGGCGACCGTGCTCTCTGAGTTCAGAGGGGGAAAGAAAAGGAACTCCATGAAGAAGCATCTGCATTCATCTTTTGCCGTCCTGGTGTGCTTCACGCTTTTCGCGGCCACGTTGACGGGCTGTAAGGAGGACGCGGAGGAGCCGGAACCGGAACCGACGACTGGTGCCGAAATGCCCGAGCCCGAGCCCGAACCGGTGGAGCCGGTGGCTGAGCCCTGCGTCGTCGAAACCGTCTACTTCGCGTTCGACTCTGCCGAGCTCGACAGCAGCGCGCGTGCCGCCCTCGAAGAGGCGGTCGAGTGCTACCGCGGCCAGGCCGATCCCGGACTTTCACTCCTACTCACCGGCGCATGCGACCCACGCGGCACCGAGGAATACAACATCGCCCTTGGCGAGCGTCGCGCGCAGTCGGTACGCAGCTACCTGACTTCGCTTGGCCTCGACAGCAGCCGTATCTCGATCACCTCGGTGGGCGAAGAGATGGCAACCGGCACCGACGAAGCTGGTTGGGCCAGGGACCGCAACGTCTCCGGATCCGAGAACTAGCGCGCTCGGGGGTGCGCTCTTTGGGGTTTAGACATTGATGCTTTCCGTCTTCCTTCAGACGAGCGCACCCGAGCAACTCAATCCGTGGAAACTGATCGTCGGCGCCTCGCCGGTCGTTCAGTTGGTGATGCTCATCCTCGTCTTCATGGCGGTGATGTGCTTGTACATCATCGGCGCGAAGTTGATTCGGCTGAAGCAGGTGACGGACCAGAGCCGGGGCTTCCTTCAGGTCTTCTGGGCCCAGGAGAAATCGGGGGGCTGGAACGCCAAAGCGATGAACGACATCCACGCCCAGTCGGTCAACTATGAGCGCTCGCCGATCGCTACGCTGTTCCGAGCCGGCTATCGCGAGCTTGCTCGCATGGCGCGCACCGGACGGCCAACGAAGGCCGATGTGGAGAACGTCGAACGAGCCCTCCGGCGCGCGCAGAATGCCGAGCTGACACGCCTCGAGAACAAGGTCTCTTTCCTCGCGACGACGGCCTCGACCGCGCCGTTCATCGGCCTGTTCGGTACCGTCTGGGGCGTGATGAACTCATTTATCGCGATTCATGGTCAGAAGAGCGCGGGCCTCGACGTCGTGGCCCCCGGTATCGCCGAGGCGCTCATCGCGACGGCTTTGGGCTTGGCCGCCGCCATTCCCGCCGTCATGGCCTACAATTACTTCGTCCGTCGGATCCGCGTGGTCGACAGCGAGACAGCAGCTTTTGCTAGCGACTATCTGAACATCATCCGGCGTCACCTACTGGTCGAGTAGCGATGGCGTTTTCGAACGGCGACGGCGGACAAGGAAGCGCGCTCAGCGAAATTAACGTCACGCCGCTGGTCGACGTGATGTTGGTCCTTTTGATCATCTTCATGATCGCGGCGCCGATGCTCACGACCGGCGTCGAAGTCGATCTTCCAAAGGCCGACGCGCCGCGCATGGACATCGACCAAGACCACCCGTTGATCACCGTCCAGCGCGATCAGCGGATATTTCTCTTCGACGAAGAGGTATCGCTCGACGTGTTGCGGCAGCGCTTGCTGACCGACGAACGCATCCGTGACGTCGACGAAGTCTTCGTGCAGGCCGACGAGCAAGTGCCATATGGAGCGGTCGCGCAAGTGCTCGCGTTGATTCGTCGGGCCGGGATCGGGAAGATGGGGCTGGTCACGGACCCGCTCACGCGAGAGCCGAGATAGACGATGGCCACGGCCGATGTGCATGACTGGCGGGCGCTGTCACTTCTCGAGACAGAGCAACCGACCGCGATCGAGATCGCTGGGGGAATCGGCTTCGCGCTGGCGGCGTTCGTAGCACTACCGACCTTGGTGCTCTTGAGCGGTTTTCTGCTTGGGGGGATGCAGAGTATCTTCGGACTAGGCGCCGACGATCTGCCGCCTCCGCCCATCGAAGTGATCGAGACGCGGTTCGTCCGACTCGGAAAACAGAGACCTCAGCGGCGGCTTCCCAGCAAGGAGGTACCGGCAGCGCAACAGAGCGCGCGGGCGCCGGCGGCTCCAGATTCTGACGCGGCGGCGCCTGTGCCGAGCGGCAAGAACGACAGGGGGCTCGCCGAACCCAAAAAGAAGCGCCAGCGTCAAGACGAGGATCTTCTCGCAACCCTCGGACAGCGGGCGGGTGCGATCTCCGATCTCCGAAAGGGGCCGGAGCTCGAGGGGCACGAAGAAGGCATCGTCGAAGGCACCAAGGCCACAGGCGACGAGAGGGATCTCTATCTTGGAAAGCTCTACACGTATTTTCGCAGGGGCTGGCAAGTCCCGACGCTGATTCCCGACGACGAGCTCGAGCAGCTCACCTGCGTGATCGAGCTCTCGGTCACCGAAGACGGCCGCGTCGGCGACTACGAAGTCACGCGTCCGAGTGGGAATGAAGCATTCGACGATTCCGTTCGTCGAAGGGTGAATCAGGCAAAGGGGGCGGATCTTCCGGACCCACCGGAATCGGTGGCGAAGCAGGTCTTGGGCGAGACGATTTCTTTGCGTTTCTTTGGGCGTCACGCCCGCTGAGGTGACCGATGACTTTGACTAAGTTTCGACGCATGGCTTGGGGAGCATTCGCGGTGGGCGCCGCGGTTGTCGTGTCGTTCTCGTTCGCGCAACTGGCGGTTGGACAAGAGGAGGCGCCGCCGCTTCCGGAAGAGACGCTCGTCGTCGACATCGACGCGCCCGATGAGGACGTGTTCCGAATCGGCATTCCAACGCTAATCGGTGAGCCGGCCAACGACGCCGCGACCGGCGGCTCGGTCCTCCAGAACGATTTCCGCTTGATGCCGGGCTTTCGGGTCATCGGCCCGGGATCGGTGCGTCACGACTCCGACGCGAAGGGGCTCGGCGTCGATTTGGGTGCGTGGGCCATTCTCGGCGCCAACGGGGTCATCAAGGGGCTGGTAGGCGGCAACGACGCCTCGCTTCGGGTCGAGCTCCGATTCTACCAGTCGAGTGGGGGCGATGTGCCCGTCCTTCGCGAAACCTACCAGGGCTCACCGAAAGACCTCCGCCGCTGGATGCACGACTTCGTCAACAAGGTCATCGGCGCAGTCACCGGCACCTACGGCCCGTTTGGAACGGAGATCGCGTTCGCCCGCAAGCACGGGCCGGGACACAAGAGCGTGTACGCCGCCGACATGGACGGCTACGGCGTTCGAAAGGTGTCGAGCGGCTCGGGTGTATCGATGCTGCCGAGCTTCGGAAAAGGTTCGATTTGGTACACGCGCATGACCAAGCAAGGCATGTTCATCACGAACACACGCGCCGGAGGAAGGCCGATCATCGGGGGAAAGGGCATCACCATGGCGCCCATGGTTTGCGGAGCGCGCGTCTACTTTGCGTCATCGCGCTCGGGAAACTCCGAGATCTACAGCTCGAAGCTCGACGGCTCTGGTTTGCGCCGGCTCACGCGAAGCCGAGCGATCGACGTGAGTCCGGTGTGTGGTCCTCGCGGCCGAATTGCATTCGTGTCCGACCGCCACGGCAGCCCCCAGATATTCATGATGAACAACGACGGCACCAACGTTCAGCGCGTCACCTTTCGGGGCAACCACAACCAAACGCCGGTCTGGTGCCAGGACCCCGAGCAACCCCTCATTGCGTTTAGCGGCCGCGACGGCAAGTTCGACATCTTCACCGTCAATGTCGTGACCCAGGAGTATAAGCGGCTCACGCAGGGGCAGGGCGACAACAAGGATCCCGCGTTCTCGCCGGACTGTCGCCTCATCGCGTTCGCCTCCAATCGAGACGGGTCCGCCGGGGTCTACCTCTCCGGACAAGACGGCGTCGATCAAAACCTCGTCATCGGCGGTGTCGCTGAAACGGTGCGCTGGGCTCGCTAATAGAAGGATTTGCGGTCCCGTCCGTCGGACCTTATCCTCGGCCGCGATGGCGATTTGGAAGCGCATGGTCCTTGCTGCGATCGTGGTGCTCGTTCTTTTGGCGCTCGCGCTTTTTGCCGTGTTCGGCGGAGGCAAGCTCCAGACAGACGGGGAGATCACCGCGAGCGCGCTCGACCGTGCGGTGTTGGCCGCGCGGGACGGTGGACAGAGCTCGGTCAGCAATGGCTCCGATACCCGGATTCTCTTTGGCGACCTCCACGTGCACTCGACCCTGTCGGTCGACGCCTTCCAATGGAGCCTTCCCCTCATGGGCGGGGAGGGCGTGCACCCGCCGGCGGATGCCTGTGACTTCGCTCGGTTCTGCTCGCAGCTCGATTTCTACTCGCTGACCGATCATGCCGAGGCGCTGACCCCGCGAACCTGGCAGATGGTTCGCGAGTCGGTGCGCCAATGCAACGCGGTCGATGCACAGAGCGAGCAGCCCGATCTCGTCGCCTTCACCGGGTTCGAGTGGACCCAGATCGGGACGACGCCGGACACGCACTTTGGCCATCGGAACGTCATCTTCAAAGATACGGGCGACGATGAGCTCCCGACGCGCCCCATCGCCGCGCCGGGTCTCGCGTCGCAAGCGTTTCGCGATCTGAAGACCATCCGCGCCAATCTCGGGATTCCGGTTCGCGCCTTTCCCGACCAACAGCCGTACAACGACGTTGGTGCGCACGTCCGCGAGATCGCGAGTCTCTCGCTTTGTCCGGAGGGTACAGCTTCGCCCGAGCTCCCTGCGGACTGCAGGGAGCTCGCGGACACCCCGGAGACACTCTTTCGCAAGCTCGGTGAGTGGGGCTTCGACGCGATGGTGATCCCGCACGGAACGACTTGGGGCTTCTACACGCCAGAAGGCTACGTCTACGACAAGCAGATTCAGGAAAAGCACGACAATCCCCGGTGGCAGCAGCTCATCGAGGTGTTTTCCGGGCACGGGAACTCCGAGGAATACCGGGACTATCGGGCGATCGAGCACCGCGACGATGGCGCGCGATGTCCAGAGCCGACGGAGACGTTCGAGCCCTGTTGCTGGCGTGCGGGCGAGATAATCCGGAGCCGCTGCGACAATCCTCTTTCCGAAGCGTGCGACGAGCGCGTTCAACGAGCACGCGAGAACTTCGTCCAGCTCGGCATCTCGGGGCACTTGACCCTTCCGGGAACCGACGTCACCGAATGGGGCGATTGCGGTCAGTGCACGGACTGTTTCCAGCCCAGCTATTCCTACCGCCCCGGCGGGTCGATGCAATACATCCTCTCGCGTGGGAGCTTCGAAGGCTCTGGTGAGCCGCGGCACGCGACGCTCGGGTTCATGGCATCGAGCGACAACCACTCGGCCCGTCCCGGCACCGGCTACAAGGAATACGAGCGCCGAAAGATGACGGAGGCCCGCGGGGCCATAGACGAGAGATGGCGCGAAATCATCTTTGGGAAGAATGAGGAGACCGACGAATCGGTGCCGCTGACGCCGGACGACGTCATGTCGATGCGCCCGTTTCAGCGCGTGTGGCTCGAGCGGCAAGCTTCGTTCTTCCTCACGGGTGGGCTCGTGGCGGTTCACGCGAAGGAGCGGACACGCGACGCGATTTGGAAGGCCCTCTTCGATCGGGAGGTCTACGGCACCTCGGGTGACCGCATCCTCTTGTGGTTCGATCTCGTCAACGCCGGCGAAGCTCGCGTCCCGATGGGGAGCCAGCTCGATTTCGATGGCACACCAAAGTTCAGGGTGCGCGCAGCGGGCGCCTTCGAGCAATTGCCCGGCTGTCCAGATGCGGTCACCGACGCGCTCGGGACGGAGCGCATCGAGCGGGTCTGCGCCGGCGAGTGCTACAACCCATCAGACCGGAGGCGGCGGATCACCCGCATCGAGGTCATCCGCATCGGTCGTCAGATGAAGGAGAGCGAGCCGGTCGCGGAGCTCATCGAAGACCCCTGGCTCACCATCCCTTGCCCGGCTGATCGCGAGGTTTGTGAGGTCGAGTTTGACGACCCCTGGTTTGCCTCAGCGGATCGCGAAGTCGTCTACTACGTCCGTGCGATCCAAGAGCCGACTCCGGCGGTCAACGCCGACGGGCTGCGCTGCGACGGTGGCGAGTGCAAGCCGTGTTACGGCGACTACCGCGTTCCATTCGACGACGACTGCCTCTCGATGACAGAAGAGCGCGCTTGGTCGTCGCCGATCTACCTCCAGTGATTCAGCGGTCGTCGCACTGCGCAGCGCCGAGACTACGTACCTTCCGAAGCTCCTTCTGGGCCTGCCGATAGAGCGGCGACTTCGGGTGGTTCTTCAGCAGCGCTCGCAACGCAGTGCCGGCATCCTCGCAGGATCGCACCTTGAGGAATGCCTGCGACATGTCGTAGAGGGTCTCGTCGATCGCATCGCCCGTGCGGTAGGTCGAGATCACCTTCTGGAACTCGCCCAGTGCGGCGGCCGCTTGTCCCTGCCGTAGGTAGCTCGACCCAATCATGTACTGTGCGTTGTCCGCGTGAGCGTCCTTGGGGTAGCGGGCCACGTAGGCGCGCGCGAGTGCACGTGCGTACGAGTGCTTGTTGATCCGATACGCTTTTTGAAGTGCGTCCCAGTGCGCGCTCTTGTCGTCTGGGATTTCGCTGGACTCGAGCGGAACGTCCATCCCGGCTGCGCGCGCGACCTCGCTGAGCCGCTCCTGAGTTTCGAGGCTGCGTTGTGCCTGGGCCTCCGAGGCGCCTGCCATCTCCATCCGAACTTCGGCAAACTGGCCCTCCATGACCGCAAGCCGCTGTTGGATCTCCTCGATCTGAAGACCCTGGTCCGCGCTGTTCCGCCGAAGGACGCGGCTCGCCTCGGCCAATGCTTCTTCGAGCTCTTTGCGCTTGGCCTCGAGGTCGTTCTCGAGCTCATCGAGGCGCTTCTGGTTGGCCGCGATGTCGGTCCGCATCTGCTTGATGCAGCCTGGCCCAGCCAAGGCTAGAGCCAGTATCGCTGTTAGCCCGGCGCGAAGGACCGGGCGCCCCGTAAACGCACGCATCATCCCCATCAACCCGGTTTAGTATAGATGGGTTAGTCAGGCCATTTTTATGGGCCAGGCTCGAGCCAGCTGTGGTCGTCCACGATTTCCTGGAGCTGCCTGAGGCCGTCCTGAAGCTTCGCGAAAAACGACGTTGAATGCGGGATGAAGTGGAATTTGGGGTGCTTCGACCAGGTCTCTCGGAGTCGCAGGTCGAGCTTGCGCGCCTGCTCGTTGCTTTCGGTCCGTGCTGGATTGCCGCCTTCGATGGAGATGTCGCCGACGGCCGCGGACTCGAAGAAGATCACGGCGTCATAGCGCCGTAGCTCCTCTTCGGCGGTGGTTCCCATCGTTTCGAAGAAGCCTTGGGGCGCTTCGTCCGGCCAGAACGCGGCGCCGTCGATCGTTCCGCGGTCGCAGAGCAAAACCCGGCCAGGATAGAGCGCTCCCTGGATATCCTCGAGCGCGACCTGAGCGTGAAAGATCGCGCGCTGGGTTGCTGCGCGCGCCTTTGGCTCGCCGGCTCGCGGGAACCCACCGGTGAAGAGCATCGTCGCCGTCTCCGGCACGACCACCACCTTTTCCCCGATCTCACGCCGGAAGAGATCGGCCGCGGTGGTTTTGCCTCCGCCTGGACCTCCGGTAAGAACGATCCGGAAGCGATTTCTGTCTTGCGGGCTCATCGTCGGACAGGTTAGCTCTACCGGATCATGGATGGCAATCGCGATTCAACGCTTCTACGCGGCGGCCTCATCGTCGATGGAACGGGTGCACCGGCGAGGGAGGGTGACCTGCTGCTTCGCGATGGGCGAATCGAAGCCATTGGCGAGACGCCAGGCGACGGGGCTTCGCTCATCGACTGCTCGGGCAAGGTGATCGCCCCGGGCTTCATCGACGCGCACTCGCACATGGACTTCTTTGCCGCGAGCGGCAATGAGCATCACTTCGATTCGTTCACCTCGCAGGGTGTGACTACGTTTGTCGCCGGTAACTGCGGGTTCAGTCCGTTTGGTTTCGCCCCGAAGACCACGCATCGCGGATTGCTCGAGAGCTCCTTGTTCAAAGCGGGGCGCGAAACCCTCGATTGGAACAGTTTCGCCGAGTACACCGATGTGCTCGAGGAGCTCGGGCTCACACACAACTTCGTTCATTTGGTCGGCCACGGTGCGGCGCGCACCTCGCTCAGCGGATTCGAGGCTCGGCCGCTCGCCGACACGGAGTATCGCGAGATGCTGGATCTGCTCGACCGGGCAATGCAGGAGGGTGCGGCCGGAGTCTCGCTTGGGCTCCAGTACAAGCCCGGCGTCTTTGCCGAGCTCGGGGAGCTCGACGACGTTGCGAGGCTCGTGAAGAGCCACGACAAGTTACTCACCGTGCATGCCAAGGCGTATTCCTCTTTCTCCGGCACCTACCCGATGGTGCCGTTCGGCCGCCCTCACAATCTCAAGGCGATTGACGACATGCTCGGCTTGGCGCGCCGCACGGGGGTCCGCCTACAGTTCTCTCATTTGATCTTCGTCGGGTCGCAGACTTGGAAGACCGTCGACGAGGCCATTGGCCTCTTTGATCGGGCCATTGCGGACGGAGTCGACGTCTGTTTCGACATGTTCCCTTACGGGTGTGGGGCGACGCTGCTCAATACACTGCTTCCGGAGTGGTTCATGGCCAAGATGCCAGGTGCGCTGCACAGCCCGCTCGCGCGCGCACGCCTGAGAATCGAGGCCGAGGTTGGTTTTCGGCTCGTCGGATTTGGCTATCCGCAGATGCAGATCACCAACGCGAGCTGCGCGGAATACGACGAGCACAATGGTCGCTTTGTCCCCGACATCGCAGACCGCGTCGGCAAGTCGTACTTCGACACGATGCTGGACATCCTCGACAAGAGCAATGCCGAAGCCCGTGTGCTGTTTCACGACTATTACAACGACGAGATCGTCGATCGCTTGATGCGGCACTCTGCCGCGATCTTTGCGTCCGATTCCTGGCCCGAGCCGGGAGGACACCAGAACCCCGCTGCGTACGGCACGTTTCCGAAATTCCTGCGCACGGCTCGCGAGCGAAGCAACATCTCTCTCGAAGAAGCAGTACACAAGATGACCGGTGCCGCCGCCACGCGCTTTCGCTTGCGCGATCGTGGAGAGCTTCGCGAGGGCTACGCCGGAGACATCACGGTCTTCGATTGGGAAGGCGTTCGTGACCAAGAGAACCAAGCGGGCAACGCGCCGCCCATGGGGATCGAGCACGTGTTCGTGAACGGCAAGCACATTCTGGATGGGGGAAGGATTTCCCCATTGCGCGGCGCGGGCCAAGTCCTCACATCATAGACCCTGACGCTGGCACCGACGCCGATCGAGCTATAGAACACGGCATGGCGATCCGAATCCCGGCTGGAGTCATCCGCGTTCTGCTCCGCGTCCTGCTCAAACCGTTTCTTGGGCCCCCGTTCCCGGTCGCGTTTCAGCGTTTCTGGTCGAGACTCGCGTCGAACGTCAATCCGGCGTGCGGGGCGGCCTCGACGACGAAGCTCGAGATCGAGGGGATGCCGGCGGTCCGAGCCTGGCCGAAATCGAGCGAACCCAGCAGGACGGTGCTGTATTTCCATGGAGGAGGGTATTGCGTCGGCGGCTGGGAGACGCACCGGGGCTTGATCACTCACCTCTCCGTCGCGGCGAAAGCATCCGTCTACGCTCCGAACTACAGGCTCGCCCCGGAGCACCCACACCCAGCCGCACTCGAGGATGGGGTGCGCGCGTATCAATGGTTGCTCGCGCAGGGGATCCCTTCCGAGCGGATTGCGTTGGCCGGCGACTCGGCCGGGGGCGGGCTTGCGCTCGCCACTGCAGTCGCAGTTCGTGATGGGGGATTGCCAGCGCCGGCTGCGGTCGCGCTGATTTCACCTTGGGTCGATCTGCGCGGCGACACCCCCTCGATGACTACCAACGTTTCAATCGACCCGATGCTTCGTCCGAGTTGGTCTCGGCAGTGCGCCACCTCCTATTTGAATGGACGCGACCCCAACGATCCGGCCTGCTCACCGTTGTTCGCAGATCACCGAGCATTGCCCCCGATGCTCATCCAGGTCGGGACCGACGAGCTGATCATCGACGACGCGACGAGGCTGGCGGAACGATGCCGCGAGGCGGGGGTCGACGTCACACTTCACGTGTTCGACCGCATGTGGCACGAGTTCCAGATTCACGCAGGAGCGATCCGGGAGTCAGACGAGGCCGTCGCAGAGATCGGGCAATTCCTGCAGGCACACTTCGCTGACGCTGTCTAAGGATAGATCCCATCCAGAGCGTACGCATTCGCGACGCTTTCGATGGCCATCAGGTACGCCGAGGTCCGCAGATCGGGAAGTGACCTCTGCTTCCAGGGGTCTCGGATCTTCTCGTAGGAGATCGCCATCGTGTTCTCGAGCGCCGTGCGCACGAAGTCGATCTCGGTGGGTGCCTGCGAGAGTAGGGCGGTGTCCTCCGGGGGCAGTGTCTTTCCAGTCAGGCGCGTGAGCACGTCGACGAGACGGCTGTTGGCGAGCTGTTGGTAGCGGCGGGTCATGCGCTCGAAGCTCACGTGAGAGAGGTTCTTGATCCACTCGAAGTACGAGACGACGACACCGCCCGCGTTTGCGTAGATGTCGGGGAGGACTGCGACGCCTGCTTCGCGGAGGATCGCGTCGGCCTCGGGGTCGACCGGCCCGTTCGCGGCTTCGACTATCACCTTGGCCCGCAGCTTCGTGGCGTTCTCAGCGGTGATTTGGTGCTCGAGCGCCGATGGGATCAGGACGTCACAGGGTTCCTCGAGGATGAGGTCGGGGTCGGCGATGAATCGGGCGTCCGGGAAGCCGCGGAGCGATCCGGTCTCGTTTCGATGGAGGAGCACGGCTTCGACGTCGAGGCCTCCCTCGTCATAGAGCGCGCCATCGCTGACCGAAACGCCCACGATGACGGCGTCTCGCTCGACCGACGCCCGGGCCGCGTGAAGCCCGACCTTGCCGAGCCCCGGGACGATGATCCGTTTGCCCGCAATCCCGGTTTGCAGTCCAAGCGGCTTGACGTCCTCCGGTTCCGAGAGGAAATGTTCGAGAGCGATCACGGCTCCAAGGCCTGTCGCTTCCCGACGGCCGTGGACGCCGTGAAGGCTGAGCGCCTTGCCCGTCACGCATGCCAGCCCGTTGAGCGTGTCCTGGCCCTGCGCCTTGTAGGTGTCGTAGATCCACCCCATCTCGCGTTCACCCGTGCCGACGTCGGGGGCGGGCACGTCGACACCGGGTCCGATGAAGCGCTTGCGGATGAGCTCGCTCGTGTAGCGGCGCGTGACACGTTCGAGAAACCCCGGAGATTCGTTTCGCGGGTCGACGACGACTCCGCCTTTTGCACCGCCGAACGGCACATCGACGACGGCGCACTTGTAGGTCATCAGCGCGGAGAGAGCCATGACCTCGTCTTGCGAGACATCGAGGGCATAACGGATACCGCCCTTTGTCGGGAGCCGATGATGGCTATGCTCGGCCCGGTACCCCTCGACCACGACGACCTCGCCGTCGTCGCGCCGCACCGGGAAGCGGATCCGGTAGACCGAATTGACGGCTCGGATCTGCCCGAGGATGTCGTCCGGGACGTCTGTGTGGCGGCAGGCGGCGTCGAAGTAGTGATTGACGTCTTCAAAGAAGCTCGTGGGCATCGCTCGAGGAGGATAGCCCGGAAACCCTGTTCCAGCACCGCATGATGAGTACCCAGCCCGCAGGTAGACCTCGCCGAGCAGCACGAAGGCTGCGGCGACAAGGAATGGATCGTGCCGCTGAAGGAGTAGGGATAGGGGCAGGAGTGGTGCTAGTGTCAGTGCCAGCGTCCGTGCCAGTGTCAGTATGACTTCAATCCGTACCCACTCCTTCCCCAGCCTCGCTTACCAATCCTTCGGCACCCAAGGCCCGCCCATCCTGTTCATCATGGGTTTTGGGATGCCTGGTGCCGTCTGGGGGCCGCAGGTCGAAGAGCTCCAGCGCGACCACCGATGCTGTCACTACGACCACCTCGGCGTCGGGGAGAGTGACCGCGGGCCGTTTCTTCGCACGATCCCCTCGATGGCAGACGACGCGATGCGAATCATGGACGACCTTCGCTGGGATCGGGCGCATGTCGTGGGCGTTTCGATGGGGGGCATGATCGCGCAAGAGCTCGCGCTTCGGTCGGGGGATCGCTTGCGAAGCCTGACGCTCGTGGCGACGCACGGCGGTGCACCGATTGCCTCCATGCCGACACCAAAGGGCTTGTGGCTGTTCTTCAAAGGACTCCTCGGCGGCCGCAAAGCTCGCATGAAGTCGTTGCCGCGCCTCCTCTATCCCGACGCGTTCGTCGAATCGATGGGGAGCGACCTTCGCGCGCACCTCGACCTGCGCCTCGGCCGCCCGCCCCACCTCCGAACCGTGCTCGGCCAGCTCTACGGCGTCATGCGGCACTCTACGGAGTCTCGCCTGTCGGAGATTCGCACCCCCACGCTGCTCGTGCGGCCGGGTCAGGACATCTTGATTCGTCCTAGCCAGACCGATCGGCTCGCCGCGCGCATTCCGAACGCCGAGGTGCTCCGCTTTGACGATGCAGGACACGGGGTCACGTTCCAGAAGGCTGCCGAGCTCAACCGCGCGTTGCGCGATCACGTGGGGCGTCACGAACCGGTCGCCCCACAGGCCAATGCTGACGCCGCTAGAATGCCGCGCTGATTTGAATGCGCCAGAAAAATTGGCTGCCGTCGTCGTTTGGCGCGATGTCGTTGAGCGACGAGGCGGGCACCGAGCTCCCCATCTGTCGGCCGAGGAGGTACTGGAAGTCGGTCGAGAGCTTGACGTTGTCATAGCCAGGGATGACGAAATACGTCATCCCGACGCCGAAGGATTGCATGCTGCTTGGCTCGGAGGTCGGTATGCCGGGTATGATCGGCGGTGGCTCCCCCTGAATTTTGGGCTTCCCGACGAATGCGTACTGCGCGAATACCTGGAGATCATCCAAGACGAAGTAGCCGCCCATCAACGAAACGGCTCCGCTCACGACCTCGAAACTCTCAGTCACAGGGTTCGCGTTGGCCGGTGCGTCCTGACCGGCAGTTGCGGAGCACAATAGGCTCCAGCCGCTCCCGCGGACCGACAGGTCAATCGTGCCAAGCGCAACCTTCACGTCGGTGGTGCCTTGGCTCCTACCGCCGTCCTGATAGTGCATCGATGCACCGAGTCTGATGCCAATGGGCGTGCCGCGCCGGGCGACGAGGCGGTTGAAGCCCGAGAGCCCACGTTCTCCCCACCCGTATTGGGTGCGCAACGTGACTGCGAAATCCGCTCGCTGCGGCGCGCCTATCTCGGCGAAACCGGTTCGAAGGCCGTCGGAGTATCCAAGGTTGATAGAGAAGCGCTTTCTCAGGTACGTGAACATCACGCCCTTGGAGCTCCCAGGATTGAACACGTTCTCGAGGATGCTGTAGTCGTTGAACAGGAGATCGTTCGGGTTGATCAACGATTCGGCGATGAGCTCGTTCATGAACAGGCCCGCGCGCAATCGGAAGTACTTCCACTTCAGGTCGATGAACGCGCGCTGAAACGCGAAGTCGCCACCGGAGACGACACCGATACGCATGTAGAGGGCCACGAACTGCGTGAGCCCGATGCCGAGTTGGAAACGCGCGCGAGCGACGTCGAACCCTTGCGTCACCTGCTTCTCGCGGACGCCCGTCATCGCGTCCGTCGGCGGTTTGGTTCGGTAGTTGACCGAATAGCGCGCCTGAGCCAAGCCGGACAGGACGATGTAAAACCAGTCGTCGACGGCGACGAGGAGGCCACTCTGGTAGCCGTAGGCGACCTTCACCTTCTGCCCCCAGTCGTCTTCTTCTGACTTTTTTTCGGGCTTTTCGGCGGGCTCTTCTTTCTCGCTTTCAGATTCGGAGGTCAGCTCGACGGGATCTTCGGTTTTGAGGGTGGGGTCTTCGACGGGTAGGACGCTCGTCGTCTGCTCGGCTTCGTCCTCCGCGTCCTTGTCCAGCAGCTCCTCGCGCGGTTCGCGGTGAATGGTCGGGTCCTCGACCGGGAGCTCGTGGGCTGGGGGATTGCGCGTCTCTCCTTTGGGCTCCTCAGTGCCACCGTCTTGCGCGCTTGTCCGGACCCCGACTCCCAGTACGAGGGCCAGCAACATCACCGATATCGCGCGCGCGTTCATCAAAGCCGAACCGGGCAAGCGGTATCACATCTCTAGCCCGCGTCCCAGTCGAACACGAGGGCTGTCCAGATACGGTCGAACGGCATCGACGCGGTGCGCTGAAGCCTTCGGACCGCTTCGGCGTCGGGCGCCTCGTACTCGCAGATCATGCGCTTCTTGTCCTTCGAAAAGTAGCTTCGAATGAACGTGACCTCGTGCTGTTCGGCGCACCAGGCAAATGCATCCTCCTGCGTTTGGAGCTCCTCAAAGGACGCTCCTTCGTCGAACTTGCGCTCCACCATCACCCTCGCC
>JBATLA010000723.1:0-2887 GCA_049669945.1 Polyangiales bacterium
CCCCACCCCTGAGGCACAGCAGGGCGCTACCCGCCGCGCCAGGCGCGAAGCCGCTTACCCGCGGCAAGCCCTCAACCGAACGATTCGTCGTCCGGGCGGCACGGCGCGTGTATCATCGCAGCGCGGGCGACTGAGCAAGCGCGCCCCCTGAAGCGCCATGACCTTGGCTTGACGCACCGGACCCCCGGTCCAATGAAACCGTATTGCCATGAGTGAAAAGCCAAGCGAAGAAGAAGCTGCCGAGTGTGTGCGCAAGCTCCTCGCCTACATCGGCGACGACCCGAACCGCGAGGGCCTCATAGACACGCCCCGGCGAGTGCTCGGCGCCATCGGGGAGCACTTCAGGGGCTATCACGAGGACCCGGAGGCGCACCTTTCGCGAACGTTCAGCGAGGTCGAGGGCTATGACGAGCTCGTGCTCGTCAGCGACATCGAAATCTACAGCCACTGCGAGCACCACGTGGTGCCGTTCGTCGGCAAGGCGCACGTCGCGTACATTCCGAACGGCAAGGTGGTTGGCCTGTCGAAGATTGCGCGCACCGTAGACACTTTCGCGAAGCGCTTGCAGGTTCAAGAGAAGCTCACGGCGCAAATCGCAAACGCGATCAACGAGACTCTGAGCCCGCAGGGCACGGCGGTCATCTTGCAGTGCCAGCACTTCTGCATGTGTTACCGCGGCGTTCGAAAGCCGGGCTCCTGGACGACTACGAGTCGCCTCACAGGCTGCTTTTTGAAAGACGAAGCCGCTCGAATGGAGCTGTTGACGCTGATTGGCATGCCTCGCTCGATCGGCGGCGCCGGGGGCTGAGCTCCGCTCGATCTCGACCCGCCGGCGGGCTAGAGTAGCCACATGGGCGAACGGCAGTACGACTGGATCATCATCGGATCTGGGTTCGGCGGCAGCGTATCGGCGCACCGCCTGACGCAGAAGGGCTACAAGGTTCTCGTCATCGAGAAGGGGCGGCGTTTTTCGGATGAGGATTTTCCGAAAACGAACTGGGATCTGAAGCGTTGGATGTGGAACCCTTCGATGGGGCTCAAGGGCATCTTTCAGATGTCGTTCATGAAGCACATGACCGTGCTGCACGGCGTGGGCGTGGGTGGCGGCTCGCTCGTGTACGCCAACACCCTTCCGACCCCGAAGTCGGCGTTCTTCCAATCGGGCTCGTGGAGCAGTCTCAACGATTGGGAAACCGAGCTCGCCCCGCACTACGCGACGGCAAAGCGGATGCTGGGGGCGGCGCCCAATCCCGTCGTGACGAAGGGCGACCAAGTCATCGAGGAGATCGCCAAAGACATGGGGCGCGAAGAGCACTTCCACCCCACCGAGGTTGCGGTTTACTTTGGCGAGCCTAACAAGAAGGTGCCCGATCCCTACTTCGACGGCGAAGGCCCCGATCGTGTCGGCTGCAACTTTTGCGGCGCATGCATGACCGGCTGTCGCATCGGCGCGAAGAACACGCTCGTGAAGAACTACTTGTACTTCGCGGAAAAGCACGGCGCCGAGGTGCTCGCCGAAACGGAGGTGACCGCGGTTCGCGCCACCGACGACGGCTACCGCATCGAGACGAAGCCGACGTTCGAGAAGGGACCGGAGACGGTGTTTACGGCGGACCGCGTGATCCTCGCGGGCGGCGTGATGGGTACGATGCCGCTCCTTCTCCAGATGAAGGAAGACCCAGAAGGCTTGCCCAAGCTTTCGGAGCGCGTGGGCGACTTCGTGCGCTCCAACAGCGAGGCGCTGATCGCGGTGCTCTCCCCGAAGAAGGGCACCAACTTCTCGAAGGGCGTCGCCATCACGTCGATCCTTCACACCGACGATCACAGCCACATCGAGCCGGTGCGCTACGGATCCGGCTCGGGCTTCTTCCGCACCTTGCTGGCGCCGCATTCACCGGGGCCGACGGTACTCTCGCGGATCTGGGGCGGAGTCGTGGCATTCCTCCGCCAGCCGGTTCGCTGGCTTCGAGCTCTATTCGTGAGCGATTTGGCGAAGCATTCGCAGGTGCTTCTCTACATGCGCACGCTCGAAGGCACGCTTCGAATGCGGCTCGGGCGGGAGTGGCGCACGGGATATCGACGCGCACTGGTCACCGAGGTAGACGACCCGACGCAGGCGCCGTCGGCCTTCATGGAAGAAGCCACCGACCTCGCCGAGCGGTTCGCGGACAAGACCGAGGGCGTGACAACCACCCTGATGACCGAGACCCTCCTCGGCGTCCCCTCGACCGCCCACATTCTCGGCGGCGCCTGCATGGGCGACTCCGCCGAGACGGGCGTGATCAACGCCAGTCACGAGGTCTACAACTACCCGGGCCTCTACGTCATCGACGGCTCGGCGATATCGGCGAACCCGGGCGTCAACCCGTCACTCACGATCACGACCCTCGCGGAGCGCGCGATGAGCCTGATCCCCGAGAAAAGCGCCCGCCCCGAAATGGACACCCCGAAAAAGGGGCCCGACCTCTTCAGCGAGGGGTTACGAGCTGGGTGACGGTCGTGGACGCGTCGACCGGTTCGGGCGGCTGTAGCTCAAACGTGTCGACGACCTCGGCGCCCCGCTCGTCGCAGTAGTAGGCCCATTCGCCCCACTGTTGATCCTCGAGCTTCACGAAGAGGGCGAGGCACGCGTAGTACGCGCGCGCGGAGAGCTCGGCGAAGGGCGTGATGTGCTCGGTCAACGCGTTGGTGTAGATGTCGAGGAGCTCTTCGTCCTTCGCGATGCTCTCGGGAACCGGGGCGCCTCGGATGCTGCCAGCCATGTCTTCGTACATGTAGCCGAAGAGCGCCGTGCCGATGCCGCGCTCGAACAGCGGATGGGTTCGCAAGGCCGCCGTCGCCGCAAGCGCGCGGTCGGTGGCCGCCTGCCGCTGGAGCAACCACTGCC
>JBATLA010000724.1:0-1581 GCA_049669945.1 Polyangiales bacterium
AGCCCGCGCTGCGCCACGGCGATACTCAGAAGCAGCAGCGCGAGCTGCACCGTTGCCCAGCCGATGGCAAGCCGTAGCCAGAGGACGTCGTCGGCTAGCTGGGCTTGAAACCACTGCGTGCTCGTCCCGACGAAGACCAGGACCGCCGCGGTCTGCAAGACACCCAAGCCGCAAAGCACGCCGGTCCAGATGCCGGGCGGCCGCGTTTGGCTCATTCGGCCTCCGGACGGAGGAGCGGAAACAACAGCACGTCGCGGATCGAAGGTTGGTTGCACAGGAGCATGAGCAGCCGATCCACGCCGAGGCCGAATCCTGCGGCCGGTGGCATCCCGTGTGACAGCGCGCGGATGTAGTCTGCGTCGAAGTCCATCGCTTCCTCGTCGCCTCGTTCACGATTGCGGAGCTGCGATTCGAAGCGGGCCGCCTGATCG
Source organism: Polyangiales bacterium (assembly GCA_049669945.1). Taxonomy (GTDB): domain Bacteria; phylum Myxococcota_A; class Polyangia; order Polyangiales; family Houyiibacteriaceae; genus SG8-38. The sequence goes on from JBATLA010000724.1 coordinate 432, forward strand.
TCCGGGTCGTTGAGCTCGCTGAACGCGTTGCTGAGCTCCCGGCCTTCGATGAAGAGCTCGAAGCGGTCGACGTAGGCCGGGTCGTCGTCGTTGCGCCGCGCGAGGGGCGAGACTTCCCAGGGGAACTCGGTGATGAAGACCGGAACGGATTGGGCGCCGCTGGGTGTGCGATACATCGCGGTCAGGTCCCCCTCGACGAGCAGCTCGAAGATGGCGAAGACACGCTCGCCGTGCGTCTCGCAGTGCCTGAGTTGCTTCTGTCCAGCGGGGTCGAGCTTCGGGAGCATAGCTTGGCACGCCGCAGCGAGCGCGGCTTCGTCGTCGACGGCGTCAGGTGAGAGGGCCTCGGTCCATGCGGAGGGAGGGACCTCGCCCTGACCGGCGCGTCGAAGACGCTCTTGAATCGCCTCCCGCATCCGTACGCGCTTCCACTCTGCCTCGAGATCGAACGAGCGCTCCCGCGTGAGCTCTGCAAAGCGCGTCCGGAGGTCTGCGTCCACTGAGCGAAGCATCTCGACCACGAGGTCCATCAAGTCCTCATGCGTCGCGTACGCCATGTAGAACTCGAGGATGGTGAACTCCGGGTTGTGCTTGGTGCTGATGCCCTCGTTCCGAAATGCGCGCCCGATCTCGTAGACCCGGTCGAAGCCACCGACGAGCAGACGCTTGAGGTAGAGCTCCGGAGCGATGCGCAGAATCAGGGCCAGGTCGAGCGTGTTGTGGTGCGTGTCGAACGGCTTTGCGGTGGCGCCGCCGCGGATGGCGTGAAGGAGTGGGGTTTCGACCTCGAGGAAATCGCGCTCGTCGAGGAAGCGGCGGAGCGATTGCACCATTCGAGTCCGCGCCCGAAACACCTCGGCCACGACTGGGTTGGCGAAGAGGTCGACGTAGCGTTCGCGGTATCGTTTCTCGACGTCCTTCAGGCCGTGCCACTTGGCCGGCGGGGGCAGCAGCGCTTTGCCGAGATGCGCGTAACGCCTCGCGCTGACTGCGAGGGCGCCGGTTTTGGTTCGAATCGCGGGGCCCTCTACCATCACGTGGTCTGCGAGGTCGAGGAGCTTGAGCTGGGCGGCGTCGTCCTCGGGCAGGCTGTCGGGACGCACGAGCGTTTGCGCATCGCCGTACGGGGTGCGGATCACCAGGAATGGGC
>JBATLA010000725.1:0-7991 GCA_049669945.1 Polyangiales bacterium
GCCTTGCCGAACGACCTGGCCCGCATGCACGCCGAACGACGTGCCCGATGTCTTCGCCAGCGCGGCTGCACAGCGAAGCGCGCGGATCGGGCCGTCGAAATAGGCATGCAGCTTGCCCGGCACGGCCTGGCCTCGAAAGCGCCTGACCTGGTCGTGCCATACACCGTCGTCGAGTGTGTGGTCACCGCCGACCAGCGCGGTGCTCAGGAAGCGGTCTTCTTCGAGCTCCGGTGGCTCCTGCGCCAACACCCACTCGACTGCATTGAGGATCTCGTGCTGGTTGCGAAAGAGCAAAATGTGATCGCTTCCCGGGATCTCGACGTAGCGGGCGTTGGGGATGTGCTCGGCGAGGTAGCTGCCATTGCCGGGATGGATCATCCTGTCGTCGTCCGCTTGCAGCACGACAGTAGGCACGCGAATCGTCCGCAACAGAACGCGAAGGTCGATCTGGAAGTTCATGTCCAGCAGATCGAGCGCACCCCCTGGGCTGGTCCCCTCTTGTTCGGCGAACGCGATCCAGTCGAGGAACTCGGGATCCTTTCTCATTTCGACGGGTGCAATCGGACGAAGCGACGCCCCTTTGCCCCACGCGCCCCGAATGTAGCCCTTCAGCTTCTCCATCTCTTCGGGTTCAAACCCCCAAGGGTAGTCGTGCGTTTTCGTCATCCGCACAAACGCCCCACACAGGACGAGCCCGTGAACGCGTTCGGGATACGTCGCCGCGTACAGCATGGCGAGTGCGCCGCCCTCCGAGTAGCCAACCAGTACGGCTTTTTGCGAGTTGCAGGCGTCGAGCACGACCCGCAGGTCGTCCATGCGTTGCTCATGGGAGGGTAGCTCTTTTACGCGATCGGAGAGACCCGTGCCGCGCTTGTCGAAGGTGATCACGCGCCCAATCTTCGCGAGCGCCTCAACCGATTCGCGGGTGTCCGGATGTTGGAACATCGCGCGCATCGGCATGATCCAACCGTTGACGAGCACGATGTCGGTTTGTCCTTCGCCAAGAGTGGTGAAAGCGATGTGCACGTCCCCGCTTTGCACATAGCGCGGCCGCAACGAGGCGCGCGGCGTTGGCTTCTTCTGGCTCTCGATGTCGCCGACGAACCGATAGCCCTGCCGCGGAAACGTCTGGATCAGGGCGGGACCCCGTTCGCCGAGCGCGCTCCGCGCCAAGCTCACTGCCCGCTGAAGCGAGCTCTCGGTGACGACGGTCTCGGGCCACAATACTTCGAGAAGCTCGCGCTTGGGTACGACGCGCTCGTGGTTCTCGACGAGGTAGAGCAGCAGGTCGAAGACCTGTGGCTGCAGTGACTTCGCGGTGCCCTCGACACGAAGCTCGCGGCGGGCAGGGTCGAGCTCGAACTGGCCAAAAACAAAAGTCATGACGGTGACTTCCAGGGACGCTCGCTAAGCTAAGGCTTTGCTAAGCTCCTGCAAAGGACCTTCTCGCGGTCGATTCCTAGGATGCATGAAGACGCGGCACAAAACACGCCGCCAAGGAGGTTCGTCATGTATCCCAAGTTCGATTTCATCCGCCGTTTCGTCCAGGAAGCTAGCCAAGTCGCCCGCCTGCTCGCGTTCGATGTCGACGTCGAGTTCGACATCACCGAGGAAGAGATCGTCGAGGACTTCGAAGTCCGAGGCTATGGCATTTTCGCCGGCCGTTGAGGCTACTCGGGCTTCGCTCTCGCCTCGAAGCGCGCTAGCAGCGTCTCGCCTGCGAAGAGCAGGAGCTTGGATCCGTGAATCTCGTAGCGCGTAGTTGCTGCAAGCGCGGTGAAGAGCTCCTGCTCTTGATCCATCCCTTCTGGGCACGCCATGCGCGTTGCGCCCATCGCGCTGAAACTCAGCGAGCGTTCGGCCGCTTGGTAGGTGCCGAAGAAGCGGTTGCATCCGCCGAAGCCGAATGCGCTGGCTTTCTTGGAGCTCAACTCGAGGTAGGGCGCGTTGTCTTTCACCCCGACGACGATCCCCTCGCCGTTCAGCTCGAGCAAGGCCCAATGGGTGTCATCCAGTGTCACCGCGGTCATGCTTCCACAGGTCTCCCTCGGCCATGTGCGCACGAAGCGCTCGACGATCAAGTTGGTCTCCTTGCCCCTGGAGTCGAACTTGCGGCGAGGCTCGAGTCGGCCCTCGACAGTGACCAGCAGCGGCGAGCCCGCGTCGACCTTGGCCTTGCCGTAGGCCCGCTCGAGCGCAGCGTTGTCGCCCTCCATGGCAACTGGCCACTGCTCCCGCGTGGCGCAGTCCAAGAACAGAGCCGCGTCGGCCATGTATCGGTACATGCCCTGTAGGCTCATCGTCCCCGACGGGAGCGGCGGCGACTTGTTTTCGTCCGCCGCGTTCGCGCTGTCCTTGCCCTTCTTGCAGCCCGTGGCCGCCAGCGTCGCCGACAGCAGGCCTACCACGAATAGGCTGGTTATCCTCGTCCCCCTCATGGGAGCCGATGTACCACCAGTGGGCCCCGAAGCTAAGTGTTTTCCGTAGGAATCGGCGCCGCGGGCACGTTTTTCCGTGCCGGTGCTATGGCGTCTCGAAATGGACGCGAGCGAGTTCGGGCCCGCCTGTCCGCAGCCCGCAGATTCGGGCACGGGCACCCACTACGGCGATCAGAGCGAGGACTGCCTCACGCTCAACGTCTGGACGCCATCCGCGGATGGCGAGAGGCGGCCCGTCATGGTCTGGGTGCATGGTGGTGGTTGGATCTACGAAGGCACCGAGGATCCGCTCTACAGCGGGGCGCATCTAGCCGCGCGCGGCGACGTCGTCGTGGTGAGCATGGAGTACCGGATGGGCGTCTTCGGCTTCAGTCATTTCGACGAGATCCCGGGTAGCGGCAATGCGGGCCTGCTCGATCAGAAGCTCGCGCTCGAGTGGGTGCGCGACCACATCGAGGCCTTCGGCGGCGATCCGAACGATGTGACGCTGTTTGGAGAGTCCGCGGGCGGCATGAGCGCAACCGCGTTGATGGCAATGCCCGACGCCCAGGGCCTCTTCCACAAAGTGATCGCCCAAAGCGGGGCCGGGAGCACCGCGCGCAGCGTCGACTACGCGACCGCGATTTCCGAGAAGCTGATGGGGCTCGCCGAAGTCGACAACTTGAGCGAGCTCGTCGGCCTGAGCATGGAGGAGCTACGGGACGCTCAAGATCTCTTGGTTGACGACACGTTCATCTCGGACTCGCTCTTTGGCAGCGTCGTCGATGGAGACATCTTTCCAAAAGGCCTCATCCAGGCGATTGCCGACGGCAGCGCCGCCGACATTCCCCTCATGGCCGGGACGACCCTAGACGAAACCCGGCTTTGGATTCTCTACGTTCCGATCCTCGCAGACATCTCCTTCGACGCGATCGTGGCACTACTACCCTACGGTGAACGGGCGATTCCGGAGGGTAAGACCGCCCAAGACGTCATGGACTTGTACGAATCCAATCGGCCGGGCGCGGAGGATGGCGTGATCACGCATGCGGCCGGCAGCGACATCTTCTTTCGGCTGCCTGCGATCCGCATGGCCGAGGCGCAGCTCACTCACCAACCCAACAACACGTTCCTCTATCGCTTCCACTGGCCCGCGCCGGCTCCGGCGGTACCCGACGAAGATCTCGGTTCTCCGCACGGCGCCGATCTCGGCTTCATGTTTGGCAGCGGCAACGAGCCGTGGCTCGACATCTATGGCCCTGACCCGCTCCCCCAAGCATTGACGGAGCAGATGATGGACGCATGGCTCGCCTTTGCGAAGACCGGCAACCCCAATCACTCGAACATGCCCGAGTGGCCTGCGTACGATCCGAGCGCCCGTGCGACGATGATCTTCGATACGACCGACACGGCAACCACCTCGGAGGTCGTCAACGACCCGGACGGCAGCGAGCGGGCGTTCTGGGACGGCGTGCCCTTTGATGGCATCACACCCACCTGGGCGCCTGAAGACCTGTAGCGCTCACCCCGAAAACGGGATCCGTTCGCGGAGCTTCTTCGCGCGTTCGCGAGCCAATGGCACCTTTGGATTCTCAGGGTGATCCAAGAGGAGCTGGAACGTGCCGGCGCCGGTCGGCTCAATCGCGCGGATGCCGTCGTAGCGGACGATGAAGCCGCGGTGAGATCGGAAAAAGGCCTCCGGGTCGAGCTCCTCTTCGAGCATCGCCAGGGTCTTGTCGATGGCGATGCGGTCCTCCTTGGTGACCGCCCAGACGAGCTCGTCCTTGACCTCGAAGTAGACGACGAGGTCGAGCTCCAACACGACGTAGGCGTCTTTGCGCCGGACCGCGATTCGCTCGAGCCGTTCATGGCTGCTGCTCGCACTTCCGGCGTCTCCCCGAACGCGGTCGACGGCCTGCCGTAGCCTCTCGAGCCGCACGGGCTTCAGCAGATAGTCGGCCACGCGGGCCTCGAACGCCCGAAGCGCGCCCTCGTCATGGGCGGACACAATCACCACGCGCAGGTCAGGATGAGTCGCCATGAGCGTCTCGGCGAGTGCGACGCCGTCAGGGCCGGGCATACGAAGGTCGAGAAATGCGACGTCGGGCTGTTGCTCGTTGCACAGCGCTTGGGCTTCGGAGGCGTTGCGCGCCTCGCCGACGACTTCGATATCCTCGCACTGGCCCAACATGAAGCGAAGCTCGTCGCGAGCCAGCGGTTCGTCGTCGACCACGATGGCGCGGATGTTCATCCCTGTTCTCCTAGGTTCTCCACGTGTTTGGGTAACTCGACCGTCACGAGCGTACCGCGTTCCATGGAGGAAAGCTCCAACTTCGCGGCGCCGTGGTACTGTTGTTGGAGGCGTTTGCGCAAGGTCTGCAGCGCGACCCCGGAGCCCTTCGTCGGAGCGCCGTGATGCGGTCCGTCGGCTTCGTCCTCCACCTCGATGCGAAGCTTGTCGCCGATGTCCGAGGCGCGAATCGTGATCCGTCCGAGACCTTGTTTGGGCGTGATCCCGTGCTTGACGGCGTTTTCGACGATTGGCTGAAGGAGCAGCGCGGGCACTCGCGTGTCGCGCACGCTGTCGTCGATCGATGTCTGCACCGCGAGGCGCTCGTCGCCGAGACGCGCCCGCTCGATCGCGAGGTACGCGCATGCATGCTCGACTTCGTTCATCACCGACGCGTCGTGTGGGTGGTGGAGCAGGTATCGATAGAGGTCTGCGAGGTCTGAGACGAGCGCGCGCGCTTGCTCCGGGTCGCGGCGAATCGTGGCTCGAAGTGTATTGAGTGCATTGAAGAGAAAGTGAGGCTCGAGGCGGCTTCGAAGCGCAGTGAGCGACATGGCGTTGGCGGCCGCCTGCGCCTCGACGAGAGCCACTGCCTGCTCCTGTCGCGAGATCACCACCAAGGCCACGTTCACGAAGAGCGCGACGCCTACCGCAACGCCCGCGAGTTGCACAGCCAACGAAGGCAGGGCCTCGACCGGGTTGCCACCTGTCAATCCGAGCCCGACGCCGGAGAGCGTCAGACCGGCAATCTGCACGATTGCGGCCCCACCGAGCACTCGCCAACCGACGAACATCTTCTCTCGTCGCACGGACATGCGACCCGCGAGCCATCCATCGAGGACCGACGCAACGACGTCCCAGGGCACGCCATCGCGGTGGAATCGCAGGACGTAGAACCCGCCGCCGAGTAGGCCGGTCAGGGCGCCGGCGCGAGGGCCTCCGAGGATGCCGGCGATCATGATCCCGATCGCCCGAAGGTTGAGCTGGTGTCCCAACCACTCGAAGCCCATGGCGGAGCCCCACATCGAGAATAGCAGGCCGAAGATCACGACGACTGCGATGTCTCGCGGTCGGCCGACGCCGAGAAGCCGGTTTCGCAGCGGCGGAACCAACACGCCGAGCAGACCGCATATGGCAATGAGGCTGAGCTTCTCGAAGAGCTCCGGGATGAGGAGCCGAATGTCCACGGCCGGGAGCCTAGCAGCGTTTCGGCCCGTGGGCGTGGTCCCGAAAGGCTGCGTGCGCTATCGTCGCCGCCATGACCCACCGGGCTTGCTGGCTCGCGTTCGTTTTCGCGATGCTCTCGTTCGTGCTCGGGAGCTGTGGCCGTGACATCGCCCTCAAGCAGGTCGACGAGCCGTGCACGCGAACTGGCCAGTGCGAAGCGGGCCTCGAGTGTAGCGCGGGCGTCTGTCTGCCCATCCCGGACGCCGGTGCCGACGGCGGCGCCGACGCGGGGTGAATCACTCCGCTTCCGCCTCCTCGAGGAGGTTGCCGGCCTGGTTGATGTACTCGAAGCCCTTGTTGACCACGAAGACGGAGCCGTTGTCGGCGCGAATCGTGACGTCGACTGGGCCCGGCTCGAAGCGCCGCGGCGTGACTGCCAGGAGCGCCTTTTCGTTCTGAATGGACACCTGCGGCGATCGTTGCCGCCCGAAGTACACCGCGTAGCCGATGTCGAGGCGGAGGTTCTGGCCGACGACGCGGACGGTCTTGCCCCCTTGGAGACCGCCGAAGTCGGGGTCGAGCTGTTGGAAGGCCATGTCGCCGCGCGGTTTGTCGCACCCGGCAAGCAGAACTACTGCGCCGATGATCACGCCTGTGATGCCCCCTAGTTTTCTCATCCCACTATTGGCAAATTACCACGTTCCGGATTTGAAGGCATGCTTGACATGCAAGTGGGGCGCTCCGCACACTCCCGCTGACCGAAGGTTGAAGTGGCCAAACAGAACCTCCTCGTCGTCGATGCCGATCCCCGCAGCCTCCGCGTTCTCGAGGTAAGCCTCAGAAATGCGGGCTACAACGTGGCCGGCTGTCCCAGTGTGGGGAAGGCTTTCGAGATCCTGTCCGCGAACAAGCCCGATCTCATCCTTTCGGATACCGCCTTTTCCGACATGAACGGCTTCGATTTCGTCGAGCAGCTGAGGCAGAACAACGATTGGATCGACATCCCGTTCATGTTTCTGTCGAGTGACGGTTCGATCGAGAGCAAGATTCGGGGACTCGAGCTTGGCGTGCAGGACTATCTGACCAAGCCGATCTACATCCGCGAGGTGGTTGCACGTGTGGGCATCGAGCTGGCGCGGCAGGCGCGCGCGGGCTTGGCCCTCAAGAGCACCGATGCGCGAACACGATTTAGCGGATCGCTTGTCGAGATGAGCGTCGTCGATCTACTGCAAACGATCGACGTCAGTCGGAAGTCTGGGGTGCTGACACTCATTGCATCGGACGGACAGGAAGGGATGATCTCGTTCGACTCCGGTGCCGTCATCAATGCAACGGTCGAAGATCTTCGGGGCGAGGACGCGATTTACCGGCAGCTGTTGTGGCGGGAGGGGAGCTTCGACCTCGAGTTCAGACGGGTCAGCCTCAGCGAGCGCACGGTGCACCGCACCACGCAGGCCTTGCTGATGGAGGGGATGCGCCGGCTCGACGAGTGGAGCCGGCTCTCCGAGCTGCTTCCGTCGTTCGATACCGTCCTCGAGGTTGACGCCGAGATGCTTCGCGAACGGCTTCGGGAGATGCCCGACGAGCAGAACGACATGGTCCGGTTGATCGACGGCGAGCGTACCGTCGGCCAGATTCTCCGAGCGCATGGCGGGGATCACGTCGAGGCGCTTCGCAAAGTGGTCGACCTCTACTTCGAAGGGATGGTGCGGGAGGTCGGGCGGATCCAAGACAGCATTCCTGTGTTGGCCGAGGCCTTCGTCGTCTCGTCGCCGCCGCCGCCCAAGGAGGGCGTCAATACGATACCCGGGCCGGCTGGGGGCTTGAGCGGAGGGGTTTCGGTGCCCGCGGCCCCTGCGGTTCCGGGAGTCTCGTCTACGTCCGTGACCGCGCCGGAGATGGTGTCCGTACCGGCGGGGCCGCACTCCTCAGTGCCAGCGCCGGACCCCATCGGACCGCCCACGTTCGTGCCGATGGCCGATCATGTGCAGACACCGGTCTCACTCCCTTCACCCAAGCTCGATGCGACCGACATCTCTGATGATGAGATTACCGCTCCACGTGCGACCTCCGCACCGCCGACCGCCCTCGGGCAAGCAAGCAGCACACCGCGTCCG
>JBATLA010000726.1:0-4878 GCA_049669945.1 Polyangiales bacterium
GGTTGGGGTCGAGCGAGGCGAGCGTGTCGCGGTTTGGGCGCAACCGAGCCCATCGACGGCCGCCGCGATGATCGGCAATCTCGCCGCTGGTGTCACCACGATTCCCCTCAGCCCCAAGCTCTGCGCCAGCGAGGTCGCCCACATCTTCAACGACGCCGAGCCCAAGCTGGCGTTCTGTTCTGAAGCCTTCGCGGTGCCGCACGAGATCGTCCACGTCCCGTCGCTTCGCGCCGCGTACGCGCCGGACTCAGGCGCGTTGCCGGAGATTCCGGAGGACGAGATGGCGGGCCTCATTCTCTACACCTCCGGAACGACCGGGCCCCCCAAGGGCGCGGTGATCACTCGGCGGAACATCGCGGCCAACCTCGATTCACTCATCGAAGCCTGGGCGTGGACCGAACGCGACACGGTAGTTCACTCCTTGCCTCTGATTCACGCCCACGGATTGGTGCTCGGCCTCTTCGGAAGCCTCCGCGTCGGCGGTACACTCCACCACGTCTCGAAGTTCACGCCGGAGGCGATCTCCGCGGCGCTCAGTGATTCGCGGCACCAGCAGACCATGTGTTTCGCCGTCCCCACGATGTACCATCGCATCGCCGAGGCCGCGGCGGAGAGCCCAGCCCTGTGCAAAGCCCTCCGCAGCGCGCGCCTGCTCGTATCCGGGTCTGCAGGGCTCTCACTTCGGGAGCATGCGCACATCGCAGCGCTCACCGGGCGCGGCGTACACGAGCGATATGGCTTGACTGAAACGCTGATCAACTGCGGCGTGCCAGCGTCCCACGCGCCGATGCCGGGCTACGTCGGCCCACCACTGCCCGGCGTCGAGCTCAAGCTCGTCGACGAGCAACGTCGAGAGCTCGATGCGCGCGATGACGAGACGATCGGAGAAGTCGCAGTTCGAAGTGCGGCAGTGTTCGCCGGCTACCTCAACCGAGACGACGCTACCGCGGAGGTGCTCGACGCCGATGGCTGGTTCTACACCGGTGATCTCGCCACCCGCACCGAGGATGGCGCCATCCGAATCCTCGGCCGCCGAAGCACGGATCTGATCAAGACCGGCGGCTACCGCGTAGGCGCCGGGGAGATCGAAGCCTGCTTGCTCGAACATCCCGCGGTGAGAGAGGCGGCCATCGTGGGCGCGCCGGATGACGATCTAGGTCAACGCATCGAAGCATTCGTGACGTTGAAGCCAGGCGAGGCCTGCGAGGCTGCGGAGCTCACGACGTTCGTCGCAGAGCAACTAAGCCCCCACAAACGCCCCCGCTCCGTACACTTCCTAGAAGAGCTCCCCCGCAACGCGATGGGCAAAGTGCAGAAGAAGAAGTTGGCCCCCGAGTAGCCGCCGCCAAGGGCGCCGCTAAGCCGACAACGCCAGTGTCTCCCGCGTAACCCCGCACGCCTCCGCCACATCGTCCCGATAGGCCCGCCAGGCGTCTACCGCTTCGTGCATTGCGCTCACGACCTGCTCGCGGTCAGCCGCCGGCACGTGGTCGAGCATGACCCGCCACGCCGCCTTTCGGTGCTCACCTTCGACCGAGCGATGGGCTTTGGTCAACGCCAGGCACTCGACCGGGAGCCCGTAGTGCTTCGCGAGTGGGTGCTCTTCCAGTGGCGGCTGTGGGCGCGCCGGCGCGTCGTCGTCGAGCTCGTGTCGCTCGTACGCCGTACCTTCGATGAAAAGTGTGGCGATCGCTGCGGCCACCGACCAACCACGGTTGGTGGTCGCGTCGTCGAGGAACGCCCGGTACGCGCGCGCGGCCGGCAACAGGTCCACTCGTTCGAACCGTTTGAGGTCCATCCCGAGCCCCTCTGGGTACATCATGAAGAGCTCCGGATGCGGCCGGCCGGCAGCGAGTCCGCCCGTTTCCTCTTCGTATAGGTTTTCAGCGAGCTCGCGCCGCACCTCGGCGATTGGACACTGCACGTAAGCGCGCCCCACCATTACCGGAAAGTCGCGCACGTAGACATCCCACTCGTGCTCGAGGTGAATGTGGAGCTTGTCCTTGGGAACCAGGCCGCCTGTGAAGGCGGGCCAAGCCCAATGTGTCTTCCTCTCCATTTGCTGAAGAAGGGCCTCTCGAAAATCCGCCAGTTCCACCCCTTCAAACTAGCGGTTCGCAAACCCAGTGTCGAAGATGCTTGCCCCCAAGCCACCCGCGGCAGCTACGCATCCCCCTTCAAATAGGTATATCCCCGCAAACTATCTTCGTAGTGCCGCATGAACGTGCGGAGCTGCGGCAACGTCATGCGGCCCTGGTTGAGCGCGCGCTCGGCTTGCTTGCGAACGCGCTCGACCATTTCTTCCGGATCGTATTGCAGGTAGCGCAACACTTCGTCGATCGCGTCCCCTTTGATCACGTTCGCGACGCTGTAGCCGTAGTCTTCGAGGCGGACGTGCACAGCGTTCGTGTCGCCGAAAAGATTGTGGAGGTCGCCTAGGATCTCTTGATAGGCACCACCGAGGAACATGCCGAGGTAGTAGGGCTGCCCGGGCTCCACAGGGTGGAGATCGAGCGAATGCTGCACCTCTTCGACGTCGATGAAGTGGTCGACGACCCCGTCCGAGTCGCAGGTGAGATCGGCGAGCCGCGCGCGAACGGTCGGCTCCTCGTCGAGGCGATGAATCGGCATGAACGGAAAGAGCTGGTCCATGGCCCAAATGTCCGGGGCGGACTGGAAGAGCGAGAAGTTGCAGTAGTAGAGGGCGCCCATGAGCTCATCGACGGCGTGAAGCTCTTCGGGGACGTACTTCAGTCGCTTCATGGACTGGCGGATCTTCTCGCAACAGCTCCAGAACAAGTGCTCTGCCCGGGCGAGCTCACGGATGCCGAGGTAACCGAACTTGAAGAGGCTCCGGGCTTCTTCGAGTGATTGCTGTGCGTCGTGCCAGGACTCCTGCACGTTCTTTGGTTGAACGCCCTTCCAGGTCTCGTAGAGCTCGCGGAGAACGCGGTGATCGTCGGGACCCGGCGCGGTAGGGTCCTCGAAATCCACATGGTCGACGCCGAGCGCATCGAAGACCAGTACCGATTGATACGCCGCGATCGACCGTCCGCTTTCGCTCACGATCGTCGGCGCGGGCACTTCGGCCTTGTCGCACGCCTCCTGAATGCCAGCGACGACGTCGTAGGCGTACTCCTGGATGTCGTAGTTCATCGAGCCGCGGAAGTCCGTCTTCGAGCCGTCGTAGTCGACGGCCAAGCCGCCGCCGACGTCGATGAAGCGCATCTTGCAGCCCATCTTGGTCAGCTCGACAAAGATCTGCCCAGCCTCCCGCATCGCGTTCTTGACGGGGATGATGCTCGAGACCTGGCTTCCCATGTGGAAGTGAAGGAGCTCGACGCAGTCGAGCATGTCGCGCTTCTTGAGCTCGTCGACGACGCGCACGATCTCCGACATCGTGAGGCCGAATTTCGCGCGATCGCCGGTCGAGTCGGCCCATCGCCCCATGCCTTTGCTGCTGAGCTTGGCGCGGACACCGAGACGCGGACGAATCCCGAGCTTTTCGGACGCACGAAACGCGAGCTCGAGCTCCTCGATGCGTTCGAGGACGATGAGGACCGTATTGTCGAACCGCTGCGCGACCAGCGCGGTCTCGAGATACGCGAGGTCCTTGTAGCCGTTGCAGATGATGAAGCCGTCTTCGTCTTCCATCGCGGCGAGGGCGATCAGCAGCTCGGGCTTGGAGCCGGCTTCGAGCCCGAACCGCCATGGCCGCCCTGACTCGACAATCTCTTCCACGAGGTGGCGCTGCTGGTTCACCTTGATCGGAAATACGCCGCGGTACTGGCCTTTGTACGCGTACTCGCGAATCGCGTTCTCGAAACACTGATTCAGCAAACGAATGCGGTCGTGCAGGATGTTTGGAAATCGAATCAGCAGCGGCAGGTCGAGACCACGTTCGCCGAGCTGCTTGGTCAGCTCGTAGAGATCGATTGCCTGGTCTTGCGTCGGGTCAGGGCGCACCTCCACGTGGCCACGCGCGTTGACATTGAAGTACGGCTCTCCCCAGCCTTTGATCTGGTAGAGCTTCGCGCTCTTCTTCACGCTCCAAGCGCTGGGCTGACCGTTGCCGTCCATGGCGCCCCTGGCGTAGCACATGGGAGGCCTTTGCGGTCGTGCCGCACCTTTGCTCCCTCGTCCGGGCCGTGGTAGCCGAACGCCCGAGGGGGAAGGCCTATGAAGAGCCGCCTGGCGCTTGTTTCAATCGTTTGTCTGTTGGGGGTCACTTGTGACGAAGACGTGGCGGAGCACCCCTCCGCCCACGGTCAGCTGGCTGAGCCCCCGGCCGCCGAGCGAACGGCCGCCGATCAAGCGGAGCGGGCGCCCACCGCGCCGCTCGCGTCACCAGCCGAGGGGACCGCGGTCTACCAAGACCTCCTCGCGCTCACCCACCTTGCCGATTTCTACGATCCTGCAGGGCTCTTCATCGATCTCGGGACGGCCGCTCGCCTCAAGTACACGATCGGCAACTGGAATAGCGGATGGCTCGGCGAGAGCCGCGAGGGCGGCGCGACGGTTTCGACCTTCGGCAAGAGCGCGCGGCTCTATCTACCAGTGGAGGCCCGGCAACCGATGCAGCTTCGGTTCCGCGCCAAGCCGTACGCGACCGGCGCGCTCATCGCGTATGTGAACGGCAAGACCGTCGGCGAGGCCCGCATCTCGAAGGCGGACGGGTTCAAAGAGATCGTGATTCCGATCCGCGAGGAGGTACTGCGTGTCGGCGAGAACGCAATCATGCTGCGGGCAACCAAGACCACAGCCGTGCGTGGCAAGTCGCGCTCCATCGCGGTCGACTGGCTCGTGCTCGAGCCCACGCCCGCCGAGGGCCAGACCCCCGGCACGCCAAGTGAGCTCGTGGTGCGGCCCGTCGAAGCG
>JBATLA010000727.1:0-3385 GCA_049669945.1 Polyangiales bacterium
TCCCCAAGCCTGCACAGCAGACTACAACCCCATCTGCGGCTGCGACGGCAAGACCTACTCCAACGCCTGCTCGGCGCACGCAGCAGGCGTGTCGGTCAAGCAGGGCGGCGCCTGCCCATAGTCAGGGCATCGTCATCATCATGTCGGGTGGGCAGTCCATCCCGCAGACGTAGTAGCCCGTCCCGCACAGTTTGCGCTCCTGACCGTCGCAGTCGACATTGCAGGCCCCCACGAGGTCGCAGAAAACCTGGCAGGTGCCCTTGCACTTGACCTGACAGGCATTCTCGACCTGGAGACAGGTAGCCGTGGAGCCATCGTCGATGGTCGCCGCGCAGGCGCGGGCGTTGACGCAGAGGAAGTTGCTATCGGCGCCTGCATTGACGATGCAGCGACCCACTGAGGCGCAATAAGCGTCGCAGTTGACGCCGCACTGACCTGCACAAAGTCCGTCGACCCGGTTTCCACCCTGACAATCGAACTCGCAGTCATCCATGCACGTGACGGCACACTGTTCGCCGAAGTTCAGGCAACTCGGCGAACACGGAACTGTGTCCCCGCAGTCGAGGCTACAGGTGTTGTAGTCGCGGCACTCGCAGTCTTCGCCTTCTGAGCAGCTCTTCTGCAGCGATTGACCCTGATCGCCGCTGCCACATCCAAGCAAAGCGGCCTGGCTCGCGATCATGAGCCAGGCGCCGGCGATCCAAATCGTCAAGCGCATCCATTCCGCGTACCAGCCCGCGGGAAACAGGTCAATGTAGGCTGAGAGCTGCGGACGAGAATCGGCTTGCCTTCAGGGAACGGCCCTCCCTATTCTCGTCCGCGAGACGGAGGTTCGTTTGCGCTGGAAAGGCAGAAGACAAAGCGCGCAGGTCGAAGATCGGCGAGGCGCGCGCACGGGGCCCAAGCTCGCCGGAGGGGGAATCGGGCTCCTGTTGCTCGTGGGCGTCGGGTTATTCTTGGGCGTCGATCCCGGGACGCTGATGCAGGTGGTGCAAACGCAACAACAGGGAGCGTCGACGCCGGCGCCCAGTCAGACCGGCCTCGAGGACGAGCAAGCGCAGTTCGTGTCCGTCGTCCTGGCTGACACCGAGGACACCTGGGGCAGCCTCTTCGAGGCCGCGGGACGCCGCTACGACAAACCCACCTTGGTCCTCTTCAGCGGCGCGGTGCAATCGGCTTGCGGATTCGCCCAGGCGGCGGTGGGGCCCTTCTACTGCCCTGCCGACCAGAAGGTGTACATCGACCTCAGCTTCTATTCGGACTTGCAGGATCGCTTCCAGGCGCCGGGGGATTTCGCGCAGGCCTACGTGATTGCGCACGAGATCGGCCACCACGTTCAGACGCTGCTCGGGATCTCGGAGAAGGTGCATCGGGAGAAGGCCGGGCTCGGGGAAGCGGAGGCCAATCAGCTCTCGGTGCGGCAAGAGCTCCAGGCCGACTGCTTCGCCGGCATATGGGCCTACCACGCCGACCGCACGCGCAATCTGCTCGAGCGGGGCGACATCGAGGAAGGACTGAACGCCGCGAGCGCGATTGGCGACGATCGGCTCCAGCGGCAGTCACGAGGGTACGTGACCCCGGAATCGTTCACCCACGGCAGCTCCGAACAACGTGTGAGGTGGTTCGAGCGGGGCTACCAGACGGGGGATGTGAATCGATGCGACACGTTTGGGGAGGCGCGCTTGTGAGGATGGTGGGCGGTGGGGAGAGCTGATGGCCTGGTTTGGTTTGGTCACATCCGACCCACCCACCCCCACCCGTAATCCTCCCTCCGCGCGCTGCGCTACGCTTGCGCTTGGCGGCGCATGCGCGCCGGGCTTCGCCCTGCGGGCTCGCGTGTCAGCGAAGTGTAGGCATGGCTGAGCTTTTGCAAGACGGAACTCCGTCCACTCCGCGTCTGCTTCTGGCCCACGGCGCGGGCGCGCCGATGGACTCTGACTTCATGAGCGCGATCGCGGAGCGGATCGCGTCAGCCGGCATTCAGGTCATTCGTTTCGAATTCGGCTACATGGCCAAGTGTCGGGAGGATGGACAGAAGCGAGGCCCCGACCGTGCGCCGAAGCTCATCGCGCGCTTCCACGAGCTGCTCGCACGAGTTGGACCGCCGCACGAGGTGGTGATCGGAGGCAAGTCGATGGGGGGTCGCATCGCCTCGATGATTGCGGACGAAGCGGGGGTGGCCGGCGTTTGTTGCCTCGGGTACCCGTTTCATCCTCCGGGAAAGCCGGAACGCCTACGCACTGCCCACCTCGAGGCGATGCAAACGTCGACGCTGATCGTCCAGGGAACGCGGGACCGCTTCGGTACCGAGGAAGAAGTTGCGACCTACCGGCTTTCCGACGCGATCGAGCTCGCATGGATGGAGGACGGAGATCACTCGTTCAAGCCACGTAAGAAGAGTGGCCGCTCGCTCGAACAGAATCTCGACGACGCCGCGCGCGCCGTGGTTGCGTTCATCCGCCGATGCGAAGCAACGGGGTGAAGTCCTCGAAGACGCCCTCGTCGGGCGGCCCATCACAGTACGCGTAGTGCTGGACGCGACCCGGGCTCAGCGCGGCTACGGTGGCCGAGACCGTGCCGTATACCGGGGTCTTGACGCAAATCGCTTGAAGGAGCCGGGCCAGCTCGGAGTCGAATGGCGCATCGGGTGGAAGCGGGGGAACGCCTGCCGGATCGGGCAACGAACGATCGCCCAGCACTTCGATCAATCGCGATCTCACCGCAGGCCAGGGCGCTCGCGTGATGGACGCGACCGCCGCACGCGCCTCGTCAGCCTTCGGGAACTCGGGTGAGCCGAGCCGGTCGTTGCACAAGACGTGCACACCAGGGCCAAGCGGCTCGAGATCGACTGAGCGCGCGGCTCGTCTCCCATAAGCCGCGCACGCCTGATTCCCATCACCAAAAATGAGATTGAACTCGTTGTACGCTCGAGCGTCAATCTGCTCGAGGTAACGTCTGATGTCTTCGAAGCTGCCGGCGCGAAGCGCGTCAATCACGAGCTCGCCGCGCGACAGGAGCGCGTCATCGCGCCCGCCGAAGCTCCGTTGATTGGTCAGACCGAGGAAGATGCCCTCCGATGTCAGCCCGAGCCACGTGCCTCCCGCGAGGTTGTCACGCCCCCCGACGATACGCGGTGTTTCGTTCAACACCATCGGGCCGCTCGCGGCCCGATCGTAGAACTCGTCCCGGTTGGCCGCGATCAGCGTAGAGCACCAGTCATCTAACCCATGCCGAACGATGAGAGTGCACATTTCAGCGCCACGCAGAAACGAGCGCTTCGCCGCTCCCCTCGGCCAAGCCACGCACGGTCGTCGCCTCGGCGGCCGGGCCCCGCGCGGTCTCCATATGATGTTGCAGCACGACGGCTTCGGTTCCGATGACGCCG
>JBATLA010000728.1:0-7077 GCA_049669945.1 Polyangiales bacterium
CTCCCAAGCCCATTGCGGATCGCTCGAAAGCCCGAGGTGCTTCATCACAGTCGGTGGAACTGCCGTATGCCCGGACCCGGGTGACACGGTCTCGCCAGCGCGAACGGAACCGCCGCTCGCGATCATGAAGATCGTCCGCTCCTCTTCACTCTCTCCGCCGTGCCCTCGCCCGATGCCGCCGTGGTCAGTCGTCACGACGATCAACCAGTTCTCCGTGGCCTACGTCGAACGGGCGACAACGGCCGCGGTGACCGCGATGTCCCCGCCGGCCGAATCGCTAGGATCGTCCCAAGCGAACACCGCGTCGGGTTTCTTCTCACGAATGCGCGCGAAGAAGTGCGAATACTCATCGAAGGCCTTCATCAACGCGAAACCTACCCGTTGGCGCTCACGCTGTCGCTGATGCTGTCACTGACGCTGACGCCAACGCTGACGCCAACGCTGACGCTGACGCAGCGACTATCGCGTCCTCTTCTCGATTCATCTCTTGGCTCATCATCCGGTGGTATTCCTGCACCGCTTGGATGTCCCAGTCGAGGGAGGCGACTCGGTCGGAGAGCTCGAAGAATTTGAGAGAGAGATCGTCTCGCGCGGTCTGGTAGCAGGCGAGGCTCGTGCCGTCCGCGATGGTGCGCGCGAGGATGTCCGCGTCGCGAAGCGCGTTGGTGATACCATGTGCGGTGATCGGGTCGGTCATGTAGCCGGCGTCCCCGACCAAGGCCCAGCCTTGGCCGTAGGGTTGGCGGAGGAAGCCGCGCATTCCAGGGAAGAAGCGGAGCTTGCCCGCGAGCGTGGCGCTCGGAAGTCTGTCCGCGACGTCGGGCGCACTTTGGGCAATCACGTCGTAGAAGGCGCGACCACGTTCGGCCGCAGAGCCCTGGTCGAGATTTTCGGGAACCGACGCGAACAAGCAGGTCTGCCCGTGATTGGTCGGAATCGCGCCCGAGCCCATCCCCGGACGGAAATACCACTGGTTGCCATCTACCGGGAGGTTGTCGAAGTACCCGAAAGTAGACGCCGTCGCATGTCGACCCCACACGTAGGGCGTCGATCCCACGAGCCGCGCTACGTTCGAGCGCCGCCCGTCGGCACCGATCACCAGGTCCGCGCGAACCTCGCGGCGTTGTCCGGACTCGTCCCTCAATACGACGCCGCATACTTTGCCACGACGGTCTCGAATCAGGTCGAGCATCTGCACCCCATGTCGAACGTCGGCTCCCACCTCGCCGGCCGCTTCGACGAGAGCGCGGTCGAGCACGGTGCGCCGCGGAGCGTAGAGCGCGTCGACCCCTCGACGCGGTTTGATGTCGACGGCGACCGTACTTCTTCCGTGCTCATCGGCGTAGGTGAAGGACGTCTTCCTGATGCATGGGGTGCCCTCCTCATCGAGCCGTTCGGTGATCCCCCAACGGCGAAGCAGGAGCACCGCCGGCCGCATCAAGGCGTGTGTCGACACCGTGTCGGTTCCGAGGCGGCTCTTGTCCAACACGAGCACGCGCAATCCGCTGGCAGCGAGCAACATGGCAGTGGCAGCGCCGGCACATCGAGCGCCGACGATGACGACGTCATAGGCAGGGTTGATGACTTGTGTGGTCATGACTCGGGCTCCTAGGCAGCAATGGACGAACGATGAAAACGGTGCGTGAGATGTGCGGTGAGCACCTGCGCGTCGTCGCCGACGCCATCGATGAAGCTCGACTTGCGGGTGCGCTGGAAGTTGAGGCCGAGTGCGTAGAGACCGGGTGCTGGGGTGACGCCGCCGTCGTGCATGATCTCGCCACGGATGTTGAGCACAGGCACGTTCAACCAGGGGTACTGCCTTCGGTAGCCGGTCGCCCAGAGCACCGTGGAGATACCAGCTTCCTGGAGATCGAGCTCGGTGGGTGGGGTGGAGACCTGAATCGCGGGACGACGCTCGCGACTCTCGGCGGCCATCAACGTCTCGTCGATGAACCTGTCGACCGTTCCGAGTACACGGTCGAGCTTCTGCTCTGCCGCGTCGATATTGCGCTCGAGGTCGTCGCAGAAGGAAACACGAGTGCCGTCGACGTCCGAAACCCGCCCGGCTAGACGAACACCCTCCTCTTGGAGGACGCCGAGATCGATGGTCTGGTTGTCCGGCGTTCCGACGAGTTGAAGTGACGGCTGACGGCGCGCGGACTCGAGGTTGAACGCGTGATCCGACCGCTCGGCGAGCACCCCGCTCGTCTCGAGCCACCAGGTGATGTCCCTTCCTCGGTAGCGACGAGGTATGCGTGTGTGGCGCCCGACCGCCAAGGTGACCGGCCGGCCGGAACGATGGATCTCCTGCGCGAGTTGGATCCCGCTGGCGGAGGCGCCGACGACGAGCACGCCGCCGTCCGGAAGTTGCGCCGGATTCCTGTAGTGAGACGGCACGACCTGGTGTACCTGCTCGCCGAGCTTGGCGGCGCCCTTCGGCACGAAAGGCACGTCGCAATGACCTGTCGCGACGACCACGGTGGGCGCGAGCCAGTCGCCTTGGTTCGTCCGCACGAAGTAGCCGCCATCCGTCGCTCGCTTCACGCTGAGGACGGTCGTCTCATCCTGCACCGGGGCGCTGAACGACTGCGCGTACTGCTCGAAGTACGAGATCACTTCCGGCATGGTCATGAAGCCGTCGGGATCGTCGCCCTCGTAGCGGGACCCCGGCAGTCGGGAGTGCCACTTAGGGCTCAGCAAGCGAAGCGAATCCCAGCGCTCGCTTCGCCAGCGCTCGGCCACACGGCCGCGCTCGAGCACCACGTGGTCGATCCCTTCGTCGGTCAAACACCGGCTCATCGCCAAGCCAGCTTGCCCGCCTCCAATGACGATGGTGTCTGTTCGCTTCATGGCTACATCCCTTCAAGCCGGCGGGAACCCGCCGACCGGCCTTTCATCAACGAGGCCGGTCGGCGTCCGTCGGACGGCTCATTACCCGGCGTCCACTTCGATCGAGACCGGCACTCCATTGGTGAGCACGTCGTACACGGCGGAGCGTGCCTGCGATTGCGCGACGATCTTGCGGAGCGTCTCTTCGTCCGCGTCGCCCTTGATCGTGTAGCTGAGGCGAAGGGCGTTGTAGCCGTTGCGGACGTCGTCCGAGAGACCGAGCAACCCCTGCACGTCGAGGTCACCTTCGACCGTGCACTCGACCGACTCGAGCTCGACACCACGCGCCGAAGCGATGTTGCCAATGCCCGCTGTGATGCAGCCCGCAATCGCGTGCAGAAGGAACTCGACCGGCGACGGGGCATTGCCCTTGCCGCAGAGCACCGGAGGGTGATCGCCGTCGTACACGAAGTCAGCCGTCTGCTCGTGCTCGCCGCCAGCGCCGCTGAAGCCCTCGATTCGGCTTCGGCTGTGCGTGCCCTTGACCCACTTGTTGCTTGCGCGGAACTGGAACTTCGCGAGCTCCGGCTGCTCGCCGACGGCGTTGATGGTGGCGAACAGGGTCGGAACGTCGACGCCGTTCATCGCCACCTTCTCTCGACGGGGCTTCGGGTTGCTCTCTGTGTGTGTTGCGGTGTTGGCTTCCATGGTGTCCTCTTTCGTTTGGTTGGGGTGGCCGGGGTTGTTCCCGTCCATGCAAATCAACCTACGAACGGGGCGTGTGAGCCTCCGTGTGAGGGACCGTGGAAAGAGTCGAGCTCGTGGTTCTTTTCGCTAAGTGCGCGAAATCACGGGGTATGGAGCGTGGACGACCAGACTGTTGAGCCGGGCGGGAAGCCGTTCGCGCGGCCGACGGACCGCAGCGCCTCGGCGTCCGGAGCCTGGAACACGCAAATCATCCGCTTCCCGTCTGGCATGAGATAGCTGCACAGCGGAGTCACCCTGTAGAGCTCGAGGCACTGAGTCTCAGCAGCCATTTGCCGCACTTGCTCCGGAGTGATGGGCGCGGGGAATTCGCGCTCGAGAACGACGTAGTCCACACGACACGATACCACGCGCCCCTTGCAAATTGGCAGCACAAACCAGCATTGACGCCCCGCTCCACCGCAGGCAGGCTCAGATGCGTGAGCGTCGCCGCGCTTCAGGTCCAGGTTCTAGGGCCGCTCTCCGTTCGACGGGACGGTGAGCCGGTGCGTCTGCCTCAGTCGAAGAAGACTCGGGGATTGCTCGCGTATCTGGCGATTACGGGCCGCCCGCACCGCCGTGACCGACTCTGCTCTCTATTGTGGGACGTCGCCGACGACCCCCGCGGCGCTCTCCGATGGAGCCTTTCTAAGATTCGACCCGTGGTCGACAGCGACGCCAAGCGTTGCCTGGTCGCCGACCGACAAGACGTCGAGCTCGAGCTCGATGAGGCCTCGCTCGACTGGCGTTGGGTCCGCAAGGAGCTCGATGCGGGAGTCGACGCGATTTCGACCGAGCGCTTGGAGGAGCTGGAATCGGTGTTCGAAGGGGAGCTCCTCGAGGGCCTCGACCTCCTCGATTTCGACGAGTTTACCGCGTGGTGCGCCGCGGAGCGCGAGCACGCGCGAACCCTGCACACGAAGGTGTTGCGGGCCTTGGTCGAGCGGCTTCGATCCAACCCTGACGAGGCGCTGCCGTTCGCGCGCGAGCTCGTCAGGATCGATCCGATCGACGAAGAGGCCCGTGCGCGACTGATCAAGCTCCTTTCACTCGCGGGGCGGAGAAATGAAGCGAAGGCACAGTATGAGAGCGCCTCTCGTCTACTGAGCGAGCTCGGCGCCAAAAAGGCCGTCGGACCCATCGAAACGGCGTGGCGGGAGGTTAACCAACGCGCAGCCGCCACGGCGGAGGAGGTCTCGGAGTCAACAGGCGCACCCCCGCAGTCGACCTCCACCTCCGCGCAGAGCCCGAGAAGCCGAGACGTGTTCGTGGGCCGCCAATCCGAACGCAGCCGACTCCTGTCGCTTCTCGACAAAGCTGCGGAAGGACACCTCGCGGTCTTCATGCTCAAGGGTGAATCGGGCATTGGCAAAACTCGCCTGCTCGCAGAGCTCAGCGACGAAGCCCGTCAGCGCGGTTGCACCGTGTTCGAAGCGAGCGCGTACGAAGCCGAGGCAGGGAGACCGTACGGGCCTTGGATCGACGCGCTTCGCCGTCTGCCCCGCGAGATCGTGTCAGAAGCCAACGGCGCAGCGCTCTCCCCTCTCCTCCCGGAGTTTGGTGACTCCTCCGAAGTGGCCCAGAGCCGCGATCGGCTATTCGGCGCGGTGGTCGACCTCGTTGCGGAACGTGCGCGGCCCGAAGCCCCCGCGCTGCTTCTCTTCGACGACATTCATTGGTGCGATGACGCCACGTCCGAGCTGCTCCACTACGTGGCACGCATGAGCCTCGACCGCCCGGTCGCGATCGTATTCGGCGCGAGAGACGGCGAGCTCATCGACAACGAGTCCGTCATGCGGATGCTGCGGAGCTTCCGTCGAGACAGCTTGATCGACGAGCACCTCTTGCTCCCACTCACCGAGAAAGACATCGAAGCACTGATCCAAACCCTGCATGGCACTGCCGATGCAGCCGAAGTCTTCAATCTGAGTGGCGGCAACGCGCTGATGGCGCGCGAGCTCGCCCACGCATCCGGCGCCGGCGAGACGGTCCCCGGCTCGCTCCGCGAGCTGATCGGCGATCGCATCAGCCGCCTCGCCCCGGAATCGAGAAACGTGCTTCGCTGGGGTGCAGTCTTGGGCCCAACGTTCGACGTCGGACGGCTCAGCGAGCTGGTGTCGTTCGACTTCGACCCGCTGATGAACGCGCTTGCCGAGCTCGAACGACGCGCGCTCCTCGGCAGCACCCCAGCCTCGGCAGCGATGTACGCCTTTCATCACGCGCTGGTTCATCAGGTCGTCTACTCGCAGCTCTCCGAGCCTCGCCGGAAGCTGATGCACCTCCGCGTGGCGAAGCTCCTCGATGGGAAGGACGACCCGGACGGCACCGTCGCGCTCGAGCTCGCCCATCATGCGTCGGTCGGTGGCGATGCGAGCATGGCCGTGCGCGCGTGCGTGGGCGCAGGGAATCGATGCCTTCGCGTGTTTGCTAACTCCGAGGCCTTCACACACGCACGCCGTGGGCTTCGTCTCGTCGATCAGCTTCCGAACACCGAGCGCGCCAAACGCCGAATCGAGCTGAAGCAAATCAGCGTGGCGGCGCGTTGGCCGGACGACCCGGACGCTGAGTCGACGCGTATCGAGGCACTCGCCGAAGCGGCCCTCGACGCGGGTTGTCCGGAGCATGCCCGACTTGCGTTCAGCTTGGTGAGTACGCTCCGGTGGCAGGAAGGTTCGTTGGGGGATGCACACCGACTTTCGCTCCGCGCCGAGCTCGCAAGCCGCGGAACCGACGACCAGACGCGCGCCATCGGTATCGCAGAGACCGCGCGGTGTCTCGTCATCTTGGAGCGCGACCTCGCTCAGGCGGAGGCGCTGCTGTTGGAAGCCCGGGCATTGACGGAACGCTCCGGCGAGGCCGCCTGGGCCGTCTTCGACGGCGTGGGCCTGCTTCGACTGCACGCGGGGGCACTCGACGAAGCGAAAGTCGCCTTCGAAGAAGGATGGCGAGTCGCGAAGAAGCGAGGTGACCGGCTCGAGGAGTTCATGTCCCTCGAACATCTCGTGATGGTGTCGATACACCGGCGCGACCCAGACGAAGCATGCCACCACGCCAGGGAGCTCGCCGCCATCGGGGACAAGCTTCGCGAAGGCAGCGAGGGTCCGCTCGGCCGAGCCATGCTTGCGCTCTGTCGCTACCAGAAGGGCGACGCCGACCACCGTGCGGCCCTCGAAGACGCGCTGCAAGAGCTCCGCGATGCTGACGCGAAACAGCGGCTCGCCTTCGTTCTGACCCAAGCGGCTGCCGTCGAATCCGAGCGAGGCGATTTGGATCGCGCCGCAGCGCGCGCGGACGAGGCGAAAGCCATCGGCGGTATCCTGCAGCAACCCAGCGAGTCCGCACTGGCGAGAGCTGTGCTGCTTCGAATCGCGCGAGAACAGGGCGACGAGGCCGCGATTCGACAACAAGCCGAGGAGCTTAGCGAGATCAGCGGCTACGCGAAGCACGTGGGGGTGATAGTCGAACGCGAGCTGGCCGCCGCGGCCGCGGCGACGCAGGGAGTCG
>JBATLA010000729.1:0-3288 GCA_049669945.1 Polyangiales bacterium
CGCTTGCACGTCGCCAGCGACGTTCGCACTTGGCGCCGGCCGGTAGCCCGAGTCGGCGTCGTCCTTCTCGTCGCCCTTTTGGCCGAAGGCGGCCTGCGCGCTGCACAACACTGTGCAGGCGAGCAAAAAGCCCCGGAAGCTCAATCGCGACTTCGTGGCCCACCTCACTTGGTGAAACCTAGCTCCCTTGGGACCCTAGCTCAATGCCGTACTTCTTCAGAATCGTTCGAGCGAGGACGGTTTTGTGAACTTCGTCGGGGCCATCGTAGATCCGGGCGGCTCGTTCGTGCCGAAAGAACCAGGACAGGGGGGTATCGTCGGTCATGCCGAGGCCGCCGTGCACCTGAATCGCGCGGTCGACCACGCGCTGAAGGACCCCCGCGACGTTGAACTTGATGGCCGAGATCTCGTTGCGGGCCGCTCGCGTCCCCTCGCGATCGATCTTCCAGGCCGCGTGATAGACCGCGAGCCTCGCCGAATCGATTTCCGCCCGGCTTTCCGCGATCCAGTGCTGGATGACCTGTTGGCTGCCGAGCGGGCGGCCGGGCGCGATGAGGCGTTCGCACGCCCTCTTGCACATCAAGTCGAACGATCGTTCGCAGATGCCGAGCCAGCGCATGCAGTGGTGGATTCGACCGGGTCCGAGGCGTTCCTGCGCGATCATGAAGCCGAAGCCCTCCTGACCGAGGATGTTCTCGACCGGCACGCGGCAGTCTTCGTAGGTGATCTCCGAATGGCTCTGCCAGCCGTAGCCAAGGTCGCCCATGATCGAGAGGCGCCGAACGTGCTCGAAGCCCGGCGTCTCGGTCGGGACGATGATCTGACTGGCGCGCTTGTGCGGCGTGGTATCGGGGTTGGTGACCGCCATGACGATGGCGAAATCAGCCAGGTGACCGCCGCTCGTGAACCACTTGCGCCCATTGATGACCCATTCGTCCCCGTCCCGGACGGCCGTCGTGTCCATCCACGTGGGGTTAGAGCCCGCGCGGCCCGGCTCGGTCATCGAAAAGCAGCTTCGGATCTGGCCCGCTGCAAGCGGACGCAGCCAACGCTCTTGCTGCGCCTCGGTGCCGAACTTGTGGAGGATCTCCATGTTGCCGGCGTCGGGCGCCTGGCATCCGAACACGTAGTGGCCGAGCGGACTCCGGCCGAGGATCTCGCTCATGTGCGCGTGTGGCAGGAAGCCGAGCTCCATGCCGCCGTACTCGGTGGGCATCTGCGGCGCCCAAAGTCCGGCGGCCTTGCAGCGCTCACGCGCCTCGTCGCAGGCGGGCAGCGCGGCTTCGAACGATTCTCGGGCGGCCTCCTCGAGCGGGTAGACCTCTGCTTCCATGAACGCGCTGGCGCGTTGCAGAAGGTCTTGCAGCTCGGGCGGTGTACTGAAGTCCATCGATGTCCTCCGGATTGCGCGGAGCATGATAAGCTCCCGGCCTTCCGAAAGCGAGGACCCATGCCGCCGGTGCCCCCAAAGAACGCTGGACCCGTTCGCGATGCGCATCGCTTCGATGAAGCGAGGCTCGACGCCTGGATGAGCGAGCACGTCGACGGCTACACCGGCTCGCTTCAGGTGTGTCAGTTCAAGGGCGGTCAATCGAATCCGACGTACTGGCTCGCGGATCGGGAGCGACAATATGCGCTGCGCAAGAAGCCGCCCGGCAAGCTGCTCCAGTCGGCCCACATGGTCGACCGTGAATACCGCGTCATGCACGCCTTGCGTGACACCGACGTGCCTACGGCGACGATGTACGCGCTTTGCGAGGACGAATCGATCATCGGCACTGCGTTTTTCGTGATGGAGTATGTCCAGGGCAGGATCTTCTGGAACGTGCAGCTTCCGAAGCTCGTGCCTGCCGAACGCGCGGCGGTCTATGAGGAGCTCGCCCGCGTCTTGGCCGCCATTCATACCGTCGACGTCGACGCGACGGGCCTCTCGGACTACGGTCGCCCCGACGCCTATGTCGCGCGCCAGGTGAAGCGATGGAGCAAGCAGTACGTTGCGTCTCAGACGGCTGATGTCGCCCAGATGAACACGCTCATCGAGTGGCTTCCTGCGAACATCCCCGACGACGAAGCGACCTCACTGGTGCATGGCGACTACCGCCTGGACAACCTCATCTT
The DNA here is from genome assembly GCA_049669945.1 of Polyangiales bacterium. GTDB lineage: Bacteria > Myxococcota_A > Polyangia > Polyangiales > Houyiibacteriaceae > SG8-38. The sequence goes on from JBATLA010000729.1 coordinate 2,119, forward strand.
TCATCCGACTGAGCCGCGGGCGCTCGCGGTCATCGACTGGGAGCTCTCGACGCTCGGACACCCGCTCTCTGATTTGGCATACACCTGCATGCTGTATGACGTGATGCTCCCGAAGATCGGGGGCTTGGCCGGCGTCGACTTCGACACGAGCGGCATCCCGAGCGAGGGCGCGCTCGTCGCGCGCTACTGCGAGCTCGTTGGGCGCGACGGGGTCCCCGACCTCAACTACTACAAAGCGTTCTCCTTGTTTCGCCTCGCTGCGATCGCGCAAGGCGTGTACAAGCGGAGCATCGATGGGAACGCGAGCTCGACGGAGGCCTCCATGTTTGGTGCCGCCGTACCGCACCTCGCGGGGATTGCCTGCGGCCTCGTCGGGATTGGATGAACGAATGATTCAACGCATCGTGCTATTCAAGCTCAAGGACGAGTACTGCAATGACCCGGCGCGCGCCGAGTTCGTGCAGCGTACGCACAAGGACCTGAGCGCGCTCAGCCAAGTTCGAAGCGTCACGGTGGGCGCCCCCGCCGATGAAGCCTCGGGAGCGAGTTGGGACATCGCGATCACCGTGTGCTTCGACTCGATGGACGACGTGAAGGCGTACATCCCCGACCCCGCCCATCGAGCCTACGTCGACGGCTACGCGATGCCCCGAATCGAGGTCCGCAAGGCCTGGAACTTCGAGATCTAGTTGTGGTCGCCCGGGGGCGGCGCGTCTGCTAGATCCGGCGCGCGGTCATGATTCCACGCTATACCCCCTCCGAATTCCAGTCTCTTTGGTCCCAAAAACGCAAGTACGAGGCTTGGTTCGACGTCGAAGTCGCCGCCTGTCGCGCGATGGAGAACGCCGGCATCGTGCCCGCGGGCACGGCGGACAAGGTCGCCCCGTTCCGTGAGAAGCTCGACCCTGACGCGATTGACGAGATCGAGAAGGTCACGCGTCACGACGTCATCGCGTTTCTGACGCACGTCGAAGGCCTCGCCGGGGAGCCGGCGCGCTGGTTGCACCGCGGGATGACGTCGTCGGACGTGCTCGACTCCGCGCTCGCGCTTCAGCTGGCCGAGGCGACCGACATGCTCTTGGTCCGGCTGGATGCGGTGCTCGAAGCGCTGCGTGGCCGGATCGAGGAGCATCGCCGGACACCTGCCATCGGCCGCTCGCACGGCATTCA
>JBATLA010000730.1:0-4871 GCA_049669945.1 Polyangiales bacterium
CGCCAAGACACCTGAGAGCAGCCGAAGCTTCCACGAGACCGAGGGCATGTTGACGGAGATCGTACGGAAGTGGGGCGGGCCGATGCGAGAAAGCCGCAGGACCTGGACAGGTCTCCAGTTGCAACGGTCGATCGCATCGGGTACCTGGGTCGCCCAACGGGCGTACATGATTGAAGTCCAAGCTCTAACAAGACGATACGGCAGCAGGCTCGCGGTAAACGAGGTGTCGTTTCGCGTCGAGCGAGGTGAGATTGTCGGATTCCTCGGCCCCAACGGCGCGGGAAAGACGACTACCCTTCGAATGCTGACCGGATATCTCGCGCCCACGTCGGGCGAGGTGCACATCGACGGCATCGACGCGGTTCGCAACTCCATCGAGGCGCGGGCGAGGCTCGGATACATGCCCGAGGGCGTTCCGCTCTATCGAGAGATGCGGGTGTACGAGTACTTGCGGCATCGTGCCGCGCTCAAAGGCGTCGATCGCGTGGCCGACGCAGTCGACCGCTCGCTTGAATCCGCGGGCGTGACCGACGCGCGCAGGCGCATCATCGGGCAGCTCTCAAAAGGCTACCGACAGCGCGTGGGCCTCGCCGAATCACTGCTCGCAGATCCTCCGATTCTGATCCTCGACGAACCGACGTCGGGTCTCGACCCGAACCAAGTGCGTCAGTTCCGGGAGCTGGTGCGTGGCTTCGCCGGCGACAAGACGGTGCTCCTTTCGACGCACATCCTCTCGGAGGTGGAAGCCGTGTGCGACCGCGTAATTATCATCCGCGAAGGCGAGAAGGTGGCGGACCTGGCTCCTGAGGAGTCCAAAACGAGCCTCGAAGACATTTTCGCCGAGCTCACCGCCTCGCAGTCGACCGGAGACGCATCGTGAAGAGCGCCTGGGTCGTCATGCGGCGCGAGCTCGGCTCGTTTTTCGTTTCACCCCTCGCCTACGTCGTGCTGACCGCCTGGTTGGTTTGGAACGGCGTCGTTTTTTGGGTCCTGACGGAGTTTTACGCGCGCAACGCGGTCGCCTCCGGAGCCGCGAGCCCGCTGTCAGCGTTTTTTGGCGGAAGCTCGCTCTTCTTCATCCCGCTGCTGGTGTTCGTGCCAGTCCTGACGATGCGGCTCATCGCCGGCGAGCGACAAGCGGGGACGATCGAGCCGCTCATGACAGCACCGGTCCCCGACGGCGCGATCATCATCGGGAAATACGGCGCGTCGATCGCGATGTGGTGCGTGCTGTGGCTGCCGACGGTCATCTATGCGTGGATCATGAGCCAGCACGGGACCGTCGACTGGGGCGCAACTACCGCTAGCTACTTCGGGATCTTCGTGCTCGGCGCCTACTTCATGGCGATCGGCCTCCTGATGAGCGCCATCGCGCCGACGCAGATCATCGCGGCTGTGTTGTCGTTCGTCGCCCTCGGCCTGCTTTTTACCGTCGGCATAGGCGAGTTCGTGTTCGACGGCGCGGCGCGGGACTTTTGCGCATACATCAGCATGTGGGGGCACATGCAGAGCTTCTCGAAGGGCGTCGTGGACACCCGCTACCTGGTCTTTGATCTCTCGGTCGCGGTCCTCGCCGTTGGGCTCAGTGTCGGCGTTCTCAAAGCGAGGAGGCACGGATGAGCACCCAACCCCGTACACGTTTGAATCTCGCGCTCACGATTCTGCTCGGCATCGTGGTGGTCGTCTTGGTGAACTATTTGTCATCGCGGCATTACAAGCGTTGGGACTGGACCACGCACGGCCTCTTCACACTCTCGGACCGCAGCACCGAGGCGATTTCCGAGCTGGACAAGGACGTGCAGATCTACGTCTTCCTCGGCCGCGACGAGCAGGACTTCGCGGACGTCGAGACCCTGCTCGAAGAGTACGTGGCCGTCACGGACAGGATCACCGTCGAGTGGATCGACCCCGATCGAGATCGCGCTCGCTACCAGGTGCTCGCGGACAAGTTCGGCATCGACAGCTGGCTCGCCGGTGATGTGACGCTCTCCCAGGTGCCGGTGGTCGTAACGAGCGGCGACCGCAAGTGGAAGGTCGAACGTCATCAGTTGATCGTCGAGGACTTCGAGAGCTTCGACGATGCCGACGGGCACAAGCTCGATCTGCAGTCGGAGCGCGCGCTGACGGGCGCCATCCTCGAGGTTACGACCGGCAGCCCCACCAAGGTTTGTCTCGCCGCGGGACATGGCGAATGGGAGGTGGGCGCATACGGCGACCGAAGCTTCGATGCAGTCGTGCGTGAGCTCGAGTGGGAAAAAATCGAGGTCGAGCCCGTGGAGATTCACAAAGACCCCATACCGAAATCGTGCAACGCGCTTTTCGTCGTGAGCCCACAGCGACTCTATTCGGATGCCGAGGTCGCCATCGTCGACGCATTTCTCGCCTCCGGCGGCAATGTGCTGCTCTCGTTCGACCCAGTGCTCAAGAAGCAAGTGCTCCTACCGACTGGCTTCGAGGCATCGCTCGAAGCGCGCGGCATCTTGGTTGGCGATGACCTGGTCATCGAGAACGACACCGCGCAGCAGCTTCCTGGCAACCCGGGTGATTTGTTTCTCGTGACCAACCTCGGCACGCACCGTGTCGTCGACACGATTCGCAAACGCGGCGGCGGTTTCCTGGTGGCGGTGGCGCGGTCGATCGACGTCGCGGATGGAAGCGACACCGAGGTGTTGTTCCGGACCAGCCCTAGCGCGGTTGCCGAATCGGACCTCCAACGCGCGCTCAAACCCGACAAGGACAATCCGACGAAGCCGAGCGCCGTCCCGCTCGCAGTCGCGTGGGAGTACGTGCCGCCGCTCGGCGAGGACCTGAAGCCGATCGAGACCGATGGCCCGGAGCCCGGGCGCCTGCTCGTCATGGGCGACAGCGATTGGATGGCCTCGGAGCTCCTGGACAAGGCAGAGCTCTCCAACATCGATCTGCTCTCGTCGACTGCAGGCTGGCTGACGCAGCGCGAAGCCCTGATCAACATCGCGCCACGCAAGACCAACGCGCAGGCGGTGATCATGAGCGACGCAGACCTGCAGAACCTCTTGTTTCGGGTCGTGGTCCTCCTTCCGCTGGCAGCGTTCATTGCCGGCTTCGGGGTTTGGTGGTCGAGGCGGTCATGAGCGCACGGACGCCACTGGTTCTCTTCGTGATCGCACTCGTGCTCCTCGGATACATCCTCGCGTTCGAGCGCGGCCGACCGAGCCGAAGCGAGATCAACTCCCGCTCGGGCCTGGTTGTAGAAGCGCTCGTGCGCGATCGCATCACGGGCATCCGGATTGCGTCGGGCGATGACCGCGTGGCGCTCCGACGCGAAGGTGAGGGCTTCGACGAAACGTGGACACTCGAAGAACCCTACGAAGGCCCCGGTGACCCAGGGCCCATCGAGGACTACATACGCAACTGGGAGTTCGCGATCCCGGTGCGGACGCTCGAGGACCCGAGCCCTGAAGACATCGAGCAGTTCGGCGTTGACACCCCCACAGCCGAGGTGACGTTCGAGATGGGACGCGCCGAAGTTCGCGTTTCGCTCGCGTCGGGCACTCCTGTCGACGGCGGAGGTTACGTGCGTATCGACGACGAGAAGCCTGTCGTCGTCGTCGGCAAAGACGTGGTCGAACTCTTCCGCAGAACGGCGGATGCGTTTGCCATCAAGGGCGACGCCGGCGCGCCGCTTCTGTCTGACCTCCTGGACGGCGGCGCGACTGAAGCCTCAACCGACGCGGCCCCCTGACTACTTTTGCGCTTCGGACAAGGTCTCGTGCGAGGCGTACTCCAGGAGACCGTTGCTGGTGTTGAACCCGCCGGACGACATCAGCGTGAAGAAGCCCTTCACGCGGATCTTCTTGCCGACCGCGAGGTCCCGCGGGACGATGACGCCTCCGGCGATCGTGGTCGTCTTACGGCCACGACGCGCGCGCGCGAGCTGCTCCTGATTGTCCGCGTACCCGACGACGATCAGCTGCTCGGCACGGTCGGCCTGATCCGCGGTGTCTGCGATGAACATGTGCGGCATCGCGACCTTCGGACAGTCTTCCTTTTTCTTCTTCTTGCAGGCAGGCGGCTCGTAGATGTCGACGATGTAGCCCGTCACCGAGAGCTCGGAGTCGAGAACCTTCATCACCCGGCTGCGCAATCCGTAGACGCTGTACGAGTCATCCTCGTAGGTGGTCGGGAAGGGCGGCGGCGGAAGCGTCGGAACCTCCGGAAGGTCCGGCACGATTTCGGGCAGTTGTTCGGCTTCAGCTTCCGGCTCCGAAGCAGACGTCACTTGTTCACATCCGGCGCTCAACAGCACCGCGGCGAAGATCAGGCCTAGTAGACGAGCTCCCATGGTTCCCCCTGTCCCAATCAACCTAACACGAGCGATTCCCGACCCACAAAACTAGGAGCCCGGGGCGGAGCACTCCCGAGCGTCTCGGAGCGGCTGCTCCAGCGCCATTTGCAGCGTGGGTGGAACCTCCGGGGTGGCGCGGAGCCGGTCGATGACGGCGTTGGCCTCCGGGGTACCAAGCGCCCGGAGCGCCTCGATGGCGCGGGCGGCGTTGTTGAGGTCTTCCGTCAGCGCATGGCTGGGCGACGCCCGCAGGACGACCCTGAACAGGGACTCCGCAGCATCGGTTCTGCAATGCGCCGCCACGTACTCGATGGCGGCGGCGGTGACGTTCGGCCACTCGTTCGCGGCGCGCAACCTTCGATGGATCCGGTCCCAGCCCTCGTCATGAGGCGCCGACGTCAGCACCTCGATCGCGGCGACCCGCACGACCGACATCGAGTCATCCACCGACGCGAGGATCACCGGAAGGGCGTCGGGTTCGGTTCGAAGGCTCTGCACTGCGGCGGCTCTGACGATGGGCCATGTGTCCCTGCGCGCGAGCGTCGCG
>JBATLA010000731.1:0-2441 GCA_049669945.1 Polyangiales bacterium
CCGCCAAGGGTACCGTGAATTGGTCCGGCAACGCGATTCGCATCAAGGCAAGCTTCCCGGCGGACCTCACGGCTCACTCGATTTCGGTACCTTCGATCGTGCGCCTGAAAGTAGCGAACGAAATCCAGGTGTCGGTGGATCTGCGCGGTAGCGCGGCGACTAAGTGAGCTAGAGCAGTCCGGTCCGTTCTAATAGCGGCTCCAGCTTGGGCTCTCGTCCCATGAAATCTTGATAGAGCTTTGCGGGATCCTCGCTGTTGCCTTTCGAGAGGATGGCTTCGCGGAATGCGCGGCCGACCGCGGGGTTTGTGATGCCTTCCTTCTTGAAGCGCGTGAAGGCGTCAGCGTCGAGGACCTCGGCCCACTTGTAGCTGTAGTAACCGGCTGCGTAGCCGACGGAGTGGCCGAAGATGTGGGTGAAGCCGGCGAGCATCGCGTAGTCGTCGGGCAGGGGAGCGGGCGAGTACTGTTGCAAATTGGCTCTCGCGTACGCCATCACCTCGCCGTCGCGCTCGGCGTCGTAGTCGCGATGCAGGGCGAGGTCCGTCGTCGCGAAGCCGAGCTGCCGCATCTGGGCATTGGCCGCGCGGTACGTTCGCGCGCGCACCATCTTTTGGTAGAGTGCGTCCGGGATTCGCTCACCGGTTTCGTGGTGCGCGGCGAAGAGATCGAGTCCGCTTCGCTCCCAGCACCAGTTCTCCATGATCTGCGAGGGGAGCTCGACGAAATCCCAGGCGACGTTGGTGCCTGCGAGGCTCCGCACGCGCACGCGGCTGAAGCAGTGGTGAAGCAAGTGTCCGAATTCGTGGAATAGCGTCTCGACCTCGCGATGGGTCAGCAGCGCAGGTTTGTCGCCAACCGGCGGGTTCACGTTTGCGCAGAAGAGGCCGAGGTTCGGAAGTGGCGCATCCTCTCGGTAGGCGACGCTGATCAGCGAGTTCATCCACGCACCGCCGCGCTTGTTTTCCCTCGGGAAGAGGTCGACGTAGAACGCTGCGATCGTCGCGCCGTCTGCACCCTCGATGGCGTATGCTTGGACCGCAGGGTCCCAGGTCACTGCATCCCGTTTGACGATTTTCACCTCGTAGAGCGCTTGTGCGGTGGCGAAGAGCCCATCGAGCACACGATCGAGCGGGAAGTACGGCCGGAGCTCCTCTTCGTCGAAATCGTACTTCGCTTGGCGTTGCTTCTCTGCGTAGTACGCCGAGTCCCAAGGCTGGATCGCCAGGGCGCCCACTCCTTCGAGCTTGCGGCGGAACGCGACGAGCTCATCGTTCTCGCGCTCGAACGCGGTCTGCGTCTTGTCCCTCAAGTCCTCGAGGAATGCTTGAGCCTTGGCGCCTTCCTTGGCCATGCGGTCTTCGGTGACGAGGTCGGAGAAATCCCGGTAGCCGAGCAGCTTGGCCTTCGCGCGTCGAAGCTCGAGCACACGCGCGATCACGGGGCGGTTGTCGCGCTCGCCCGAAGTGGCGCGGCTGTTGTACGCCTGCCAGATCTGCGCGCGAATGCCAGCATCGTCGAGGTACGTGAGAAGCGGGATCAGGCTCGGAGCCTGCAACGTGAAACGCCAGCCCTCGACGCCCTTGGCCTTTGCGTTCTCGGCCGCAGCGTGCTTCGCGCTCTCCGGCAATCCGGCAAGCTTGCTCTCGTCGGTGAGAACCAGCTCGAACGCGTTCGTCTCGTCGAGCACGTGCTGGGCGAACTCGGTCGTCAGCTGGGTGAGCTCGACCTCGATGGCCTGGAGCTTGGCTTTGTCGTCCGGGTCGAGCTCGGCGCCGTGCCGCCGAAAGTCATCGATCGTCTTGCGCAAGAATCGCTTCTCGGTTGCGCCAAGCGCCGCCGCCTCGTCGGTTTCCGAAAACAGCCGGACGGCACGATAGAGCCCGTCGTTCATCGCGAGCTCCGACCAAAACGCGCTCACCTTCGGGACGCTCGCGTTGTAGGCCTCACGCAGCGCGTCGGTCGTGGCGACACTCTCCAAGTGACCCACGATCGTCATCGCGCGCTCGAGCGGCTCGGTCGCATCTTCGAGCGCGCCGAGCGTGTTGGCGTATGTTCGGGGCTCGCCTTGCGCGACGATCGCGTCCACAGCTGCGCGCGACGAAGCGAGAAGCTCGTCGACGGCCGGCACGACGTGCGCGGCTTCGATCCGGTCGAAAGGGATCTCGAATCCGAGTTGGATCAACGGGTTGGGCATCACCGAAGCGTAGCAGCGGTGCCCGGGTTTGCGCGGCTCCCTACCAAATGGTAGAGAACCGGGTCGGGCGGCAGGGCTTCCACCGCACCGTCGAGCCGGGAGAATCGTTCATGGCGGTACCTACGCGTTACATCCTCCACCAGGGGCCGGTGATTGGCGCCATCGTCCGCGCGGCGGTCGTCGCGCTGAAGAGCGCTTCGGGAAAGACCAACCAGCCGCCGTCGCAGGTCCCAGGCCCGATCGTG
>JBATLA010000732.1:0-4201 GCA_049669945.1 Polyangiales bacterium
GATCGCGGTCGACCGCGATCAGTTCAGCGCGGAAATCACCCGACGGATCGAGGCGCATCCACTCATCGAAGTGGTTAATGAAGTAGTCGACCAGATCCCCGACGACCGGCCGCTCGTCATCGCGACCGGGCCGCTCACCTCGGGTGGGCTGGCCGATGACATCGCTGCGGCGATCGGGGCCGAGCACTTGGCGTACTACGACGCCATCGCGCCAATCGTGTCGGCAGACTCGATCGACTTCGACCGGGCGTTTCGCGCGTCCCGCTACGACAAGGGTGGCGACGACGCCTACGTGAACTGTCCGCTCGACGAGGAGGAGTACGGCGCGTTCGTGCAGGCCCTCTTGGATGCCGAGAAAGTCACGCCGCGGGATTTCGAGAACGTTCGCTACTTCGAGGGTTGCCTACCCATCGAGGTCATGGCCTCGCGTGGACCGAAGACGCTCTCGTTTGGCTGCATGAAACCGGTTGGCCTCACCAACCCGCGCACCGGCCGATGGCCCCACGCAGTCGTTCAGCTTCGCCAAGAAGACGAGGCGGGGACCGCGTTCAACATGGTCGGCTTTCAGACGCGCATGACGTGGCCCGAGCAGAAGCGGGTGTTCCGAATGATTCCCGGGCTCGAGAGCGCCGAATTCGAGCGCCTCGGGAGCGTGCATCGGAACACGTTTGTCGACTCCCCGAAAGTCCTCGATGACGACCTCGGTCTCGGGGCAAGGCCCGGCGTCTATCTCGCCGGGCAGATTTGCGGCGTCGAAGGTTACGTCGAGAGCGCGGCCTGCGGGATGCTGGTCGGCATCAAGCTCGCCCAGGAGCTCGCGGGGCTCTCGTGCTCGTTCCCGCCACGCACGACGATGCTTGGCGGCATGATCGGGCATCTCAGAGATGCGAACGACGACTTCCAGCCTTCGAACGTGATGTGGAGCATGGTCCCGCCGATCGAGGGGCGCCGGATGAAAAAGCGCGCGCGCCGCGACGCGCAGTCCGAGCGCGCCCTGCAGGATATCCAGACCTGGTTGACCGACGTGGTAGCATCGAACGATGCGCGCCTCGGATCCGCTCGACCAGCAGATCGACGCCTTCGCTCAGTACCTCGCGGATGAGCGTAGGAGCTCGCCGGGCACCGTCGAGACGTACATCCGCGACCTTCTGAGCTTCCGCGATTGGGTACGTGCGGAGGGTTTGCCGGTAGACGCGCGCCAGCTCGACATCGTCGCGCTGCGTGGATTCCTCTCGAGCCTGTTTCGCGCGAACCAGGCCAGCACCATGAAGAAGAAGGTGAGCGCCATTCGCTCTTTCTTCAAGTTCCTCCTCAAGCGCCAGATCATCGAGCAGAACCCTGCGTCCGGCCTGCGGTCGCCGAAGGTGCCGAAGGGCTTGCCGAGATTCCTCACGGTCGACCAGGCGTTTCGCGTGATGGAGGCGCCCCCCAAAGAGGACAAGCGCGCGAAGTCGCTGCGCGCACGCGACCGCGCGCTGCTCGAGACCCTCTACGGGACCGGTGTTCGTGTCGGCGAGCTTGCCTCGATGAACGTCGACGATTGCGATTTCACCGAGGCGTCGGTTCGCGTGCTTGGAAAAGGCGGCAAGGAGCGCGTCGTGCCCCTCGGCAAATCGGCGCTCGATGCGCTGCAGGTCTATCTCCGGGAGCGACTCGGGATGCTGGCCAAGGCCAAGGAAGGCGAGCCGGACGCGCTGTGGCTCGCGCGGGGGGGGCGTCGGCTCAGCGTCCGGCAGGTTCAGAACATCGTTCGGCGCCATGGCACGCATGGAGCCGGCCGGGGGGACCTTCACCCGCACGCGATGCGACACAGCTGCGCGACCCACCTGCTCGACGCGGGCGCCGACCTTCGCTCCATTCAGGAGCTGCTTGGCCATTCCAGCCTGTCGACGACGCAGCGATACACTCACGTGAGCGTCGACCGTTTGATGGAGGTCTATGACCGGGCGCATCCTTTGGCGCGGGACAAGGTCAACGGCAGTTGACAGCCCAAAAGGCCGACTTACGTTCCCGGGACCCCGATGCACCACCCTGATCCGCCTGTCTTTCGCTCTACCACAATCGTCGCAGTCCGTCGGGACGGCAAAGCCGCCATGGCAGGGGACGGCCAAGTCTCCCTCGGCCAGACCGTCATGAAAGGCCAGGCCCGCAAGGTCCGGCGCATCGCGGATGGCAAGGTCGTCGCCGGATTTGCCGGCGCCACCGCCGACGCATTCACCTTGCTCGACCGATTCGAGGCCAAGCTGAAGGAGTACCGCGGAAGCCTTCAGCGCGCTGCGGTAGAGCTCGCGAAGGATTGGCGGACGGATCGGTATCTGCGCCGCCTCGAAGCGATGCTCATCGTGATGAACGAGCACCACACGCTGCTGATAAGCGGCACGGGTGATGTCATCGAGCCGGATGAGGGCGTCATTGCGATTGGCTCGGGCGGCTCGTACGCCCTGTCCGCGGCGCGTGCGCTCGTCCGCAACACCGATTTACCGGCGAAAGAGATCGCGCGCCGCTCGCTCGAGATTGCCGGCGAGATCTGCGTCTACACGAACCAGGAAATCATCGTCGAGGAGATGGGCGAATGAAGAACGGGAACTTCACCCCGCGCGAAACGGTCAGCGAGCTCGACCGCTACATCATCGGTCAGCACAAGGCCAAGCGCGCGGTGGCCATCGCGCTTCGAAACCGCTGGCGCCGCCAGCAGGTGACGAGTGACCTCCGCGACGAGATCGCGCCCCGCAACATCATCATGATCGGGCCGACTGGCGTCGGGAAGACCGAGATCGCGCGGCGCCTCGCCAAGCTGGCGCGCGCGCCATTCGTGAAAGTCGAGGCCTCGAAGTTCACCGAGGTTGGCTACGTCGGGCGCTACGTCGAGTCGATGATCCGAGACCTGGTCGAAAACGCGATTCAAATCTGCGAGAAGGAAGCCCTCGAGGGCGTGCAAACCCGCGGACAGGACGCGGCCGAAGAGCGCCTTGCCAAGATGATCCTCGCGGCCCAGCGTCCGCCGACTCAGGCTCCACCCGAGGCGGCCTCGCCCCAAACCCACCAGTTCGGGCCACTCAGCTTCCAGATCTCGCCCCAGCAACAGCAACCACAGCCGTTCTACTCGGACAGCGAGGTCAACGACATTCGCCAGAAGCTTCGCAATGGCGATCTCGACGAGGTGGAGGTCGAGCTCGATGTCACGGACACGAACAATCCGTTCATGACGATCTTCGGCGCAGGGGGCACCGAGGAGGTGAACCTCCAGGACATGATGTCGCAGATGCCCGGGTTCAAAGGGCGTACGAAGCGGCGGCGGCTCAAGGTCCCCGACGCGCTCGAAGTGCTCAAGCAGCAAGAGGCTCAGAAGCTCATCGACCACGACAAGGTTCAGCGCGATGCGGTTCAGCGCACCGAGCAGGCCGGCATCGTGTTCTTGGACGAGATCGACAAGGTCGGCTCGGACCGCAAGCATGGGGGTCCGGATGTCTCGCGAGAAGGCGTACAGCGTGACCTCTTGCCGATCGTCGAAGGATCGACCGTCAGCACGAAGTACGGAACCGTGAAGACCGACCACATCCTCTTCATCGCGGCTGGCGCGTTCCACGTGTCGAAAGTCTCCGACCTAATCCCCGAGCTCCAGGGCCGCTTCCCGATCCGCGTCGAGCTCGACTCGCTCGAGAAGGGGGACTTCATCAAGATCCTCACGGAGCCGAAGAATGCGCTCACCAAGCAGTACCACGCGCTGATGGCAACGGAGGGCATCGAGGTCATCTTCGAGCCCGACGCGATCGACGCGCTCGCCGGCTACGCCGAGGAGGCAAACACGCGCGCGGAGAACATCGGCGCGCGCCGGCTCTACACGATCATGGAAGCCCTCCTCGAGGAGCTCTCCTACGACGCCTCGGAGCGCGCGCAGTCGAAGTTCCTCGTCAATGTCGACTACGTGAAATCGACACTGGAGCCCATTCTGTCGAACGACGATTTGGCCCGGTACATACTCTAGAGGCGTCAGCACGGGTGGTTGCTAAGCTGGTAGGGGGACATGCTCCCCCTCCGCGCTCGAAGTCATTTCAGGCACTTGCAGAACCAACCGCGAAAACGCACGTTTCGCTGACGCTGACGCTGACGCTGACGCTGACGCTGACGCTGACGCTGACGCTGACGCTGACGCTGACGCTGACGCTGACGCTGACGCTGACGCCGCTACACCCTGCAGATC
>JBATLA010000733.1:0-4991 GCA_049669945.1 Polyangiales bacterium
ACCAAATCGTGCCCGACAAAGAACCCGCACCACCGCCCGGCACCAAGCGCCCCGCCGCAAGCGTCCCCCAGATGCCAGCCCCAGTGCCCGCGCCAGTACCAGTGCCAGCGTCACCGGCGGTACCCGCCCCGGCATCGATGGCTTCGGTGAAAGCGCGCACGCCTCGACCGAGCAGCCCGCCGCCTGCGACCGTCGAGAGCAAGCTGATCCTTCTCGCCGCGCGCGAGGAGACGCCGAACGCTTCGAGCCCGATCCATTTCCGCGAGCGAATGTACGCAGTTCCCGTTCCGTTCGAGGCGGGCACCGGCGAGAAGCTCGCGACCAAGCTCCTGCGACGTGTCCAAGATGAAATCAAGGACGCGCGCGGCCCGAAGTTCGTGCGTATCGAGCTCTTCGATCACATCTGGAAGACCACGCCGGAGCAACCCGCCGTGGTTCGACTCGAATGGAAAGACTGGAACACCAGCATCGAGATCGATTTTCCACTGGAAGACGAGACTCGGCACTCCGACATGCCGTCGATTAGTAGCGTGCCGCCGCCCCCGACGGAGGACCGCCTGGGCGCTGCGTTCGAGGCGTGCCACGACCTTCTCTTCTTGAAGAACCGAGCGGAGGCGTTGGAGTTCGCGGTGCACTTGCTCGAGGAGTTGGTGCCCTCTGAGGCGAGCGCCGCGTTCCTGCTCGACGTGAACACTGACGAGTTCCGCGTGGTCGCCGCCAGAGGCACGGGCGCTCGTTTGCGCCAGGGCAAAGCGTTGCCATCGTCCTCCGGCTTGCTCGGCGCGGCCAGCGGGCTGGCGGAGCACGCCGTGTTGGTTCTCGCAGACGCGGCGGCCGACCCTCGCTACGACAAAAACGTCGATGGGGTCGCGGGATTGGACACGCGCGCCCTCCTCTACCGTCCGCTGGTACACAAGGGTCGGCTGTTTGGCTTGCTGCAACTCGCCAGAGGAATCACGGGAGAGATGTTCACCGAAGCCGACTGCGAGGTAGTGGACTACGTCACGCAGCAGTTGAGTATTTTCGTCGCCAAGGGCGCATCGATGCCCCGGGTTGCGACGTTCAACGAGGCGTGAGTATCGAGGCCTTGGGACGCAAGCCTTGGGCCTCTATGCGCAGGCCTCAGTCTCGAGCCTGTGGCCCCTCCGCTCGATCCTCTGCCAGCAGCGCTTTGATTCGCTTCTCGATCTCTTCTGCGTCCTTCTTCCGAAACCCCTCGTGAACGTAGCGAAGCTTGCCGTCTCGCCCGATGAAGTACGAGCTCGGCATCGTCGAGGGCTCGTATCGTTGGGCGATCGAGATTTTGGGATCGTGGACGATGCGGAAACCGACCGGGGAGCCCTTCAGGAAGCTGTTCATCTTCTTCGAGCTGTTGTCGATGTTCACTCCGACGATGACCAGCCCCTGCTCGGCGTACTTCTTGTGAAGCGACTCGAGGACCGGCATCTCCTGCTTGCAAGGCGCACACCACGACGCCCAGAAGTCAACGAGCACGACCTTGCCCCGGAGCTTCTCGAGGTCGACCTTTTTGCCGTTCTGGTCGGGCATGTCGATCGGCGGTGGAGCCTCGCCCGTGGAGAGAGCCGCCGCCGTCGTGCAGACGAGCAGCGCAAGGAACGACGCGGAGAGCCCGAGCCTCATACCACTGCGACGGCCGCTTGCGCGACACGATTCACTGATCGAGCTCTTCCTGAACGTAGGGGCCGAGCTGGTCGGGCGAGAACATGAAGCGGCGATCGTTCACGTAGACCGACGGTGTCGAATCGACGCCGGCCTTGCGTCCTTCGGCAATGTCGGCTTCTATCTTCTTCTCGGTCTCCTTGGAGGCCATGTCCGCCCGGAACCGAGCCACATCGAGACCGAGCTTCTTCGCGTAGTCATCGAAGTTGGCGCGCTGGATGTCATCCTGGTTGTCGAAGAGCAGGTCGTGCATCTCCCAGAATTTCCCTTGTTTCTGCGCGGCGATCGTGGCTTTCGCGGCTTCGCGCGCCCTCGGGTGGCCCGGCAGCGGGTACTGCTTGAACACGAGCTTCACCTTGCCTTCGGACTCCTCGACGACCTTCTTCAGCATCGGCGCGGCGATCTTGCAGTGTGGGCACTGGAAGTCGCTGAACTCATAGAGGGTCACTGGAGCCATCGGCGATCCACGAAGAGGCGAATCGCCAGCCGTGATTCCGCTGACTTTGGTGTCATCGCCGTAACGCACGCGAAAGACGTCGCGGATCTCGTCACGCGAGTAGCCGTTATCGACCAAACGGGCGACGTAGCGTGCCGCCGGCACGCACTTCGCGCACTTGCGACCCTCGGACACGCACCGGGCGACGCTCACCGGCTCGCCACACGGCGAGAGCAACTCGTTGACCATGTCGATCCAGATGCTCTCGGAGAAGTCGTCGAGGGCGCTGGTGTCGACCTGCGGAAGGCTGCGAATAGGCTCCTTGTTGCCCTTGGGCGCAGGCTTCACCTCGGCACCGCCCCCCGGTTTGGGGCCGCTGTCGGCTTCTGTCGAACGCTCGCAACCGAGCAACGCGAGAGCCAAGGTGACGCAGAGTGCCATCCAGCGCATGAGAATGCCGATCCTAGCAGAGATTCTGTGCAATGCCGTGGCGCTACGATTCGCTGTACGTCGTAAGCTGGGCCTTGACGATGTCCTCGTTGATTCCCGTTCGGATGTATTCCTTCAGGCAATCCGCAATGGTCACCATCAGGTCATCCATTCCGTTGCCTTCGATCAACCGGGACAGGAGGGCCCGGGACTCGCGGCTGTCTTCGTCTCTAAGGAACTTCCGGACTTCTTCGATCGTGATGCCGCCCTGGAAGTCAATGTAAGCGTTTTCCATTAGGTAGCGCGCAAGCTCGTTCACATGACCCTCCGTCTCATCGTGATTTGGCCATGTATTAGACACCCGATCGCCAAAACGGCAAGCAATAAAGCCCGCCGGACGCGTTGGAACCTGCTTTTCTGGACCCCCGGCTCGTGCAATCGTGGCCGGCCATGGAGCCGAGAACCCATCTAGCCGCGGATCCGGCCTTGTGCGGGGAGGTGGCCAAGCTTTCGGAAGGCTCGGCGGAGGTCGTTCTCGAAACGACCGACGCGATGGTGGTCGACGCGCAGGGCCTCGTGCACGGCGGTTTCGTGTTCGGACTGGCCGACTATGCCGCGATGCTCGCGGTCAACGAGCCGTACGTGGTGCTTGGCGGTGCACAAACCCGTTTTCTAAAGCCAGTGAGGGGCGGAACGCGCGTCGTGGCGCGGGCCCGGACTACCAAGACAGAAGGTCGAAAGCACGAGGTCCACGTCGAAGCGAGCGTCGGCGCGCAGAGCGTGTTCGAAGGAAAGTTCACCTGTATCGTCCTCGAGCAACACGTGCTCGACTCAGTTGGGAGCAAGTAATGGCAAACGATGGCGGCGCGATCGTCGGAGAGGTCCTGGCATCGAGAGGCATCCGGCATTTGTTCACCCTCTGTGGTGGGCACATCTCGCCGATCCTCGTGGGCGCGCAGAAGAACGGCATTCAGATCGTCGACGTCCGCGATGAGGTCAGCGCCGTGTTTGCTGCCGACGCGGTCGCCCGAATGACCGGACTGCCTGGAGCAGCCGCCGTGACCGCTGGCCCGGGTGTGACGAACACGATCACCGCCGTGAAGAACGCGCAAATGGCACAGTCGCCGATCATCCTCTTCGGCGGAGCGGCCGCAACGCTCCTCAAAGGCCGAGGCTCCCTCCAAGACATCGACCAAATCTCCGTGTTGCAGTCGATCACGAAGTGGGCGGTCGCGGTGAAGAAGGTCCACAGCATCGGACCCACTGTGCGAAAGGCGCTCGACATCGCGCAGGAGGGGGTTCCGGGGCCGGTGTTCGTCGAGCTGCCGATCGACCTTCTCTACTCGGAAGAGATGGTCCGCGAGATGTTCATGAAGGAGGTCGCGGGCGGCAAGAACCTCGGGTCGAAGGCGCTCGAGCTCTACATGCGGGGGCACCTCTACCGACAGTTCAACCAGCCCCACGTCAGCATCGTGCCGCCCTTGCGCGAGTCCATTCCTCCGAAGCCCGGGAATCGAAGCCCGCACGTCGAGAAAGTCGCATCGCTTCTACAGAAGGCCGAGCGGCCCGCCCTGGTGATCGGGAGCCAAGCGCTCGTCAACACGAGCAACCCAGAGCCGATCGCCGATGCGATTCAAGCGCTCGGAATCCCAACCTGGCTCGGGGGGATGGCGCGCGGCTTACTCGGCCGGCACAGCGACATCCAGTTTCGGCACAAGCGGAGCGCGGCGTTGAAGGAAGCCGACCTCGTCATCGTCGCGGGGTTCCCCTTCGACTTCAGGCTCGGCTACGGCCGAGCGATCTCGAGTCGCGCCACCCTGATCGCGGCGAACCTCAGCGCGAGCGAGATGCGAAAGAACCGCCGCCCCGAGATCCCGGTGCACATGCACGCCGGGGAGTTCCTGCGCGAGCTCTCGGGCGTCGTGGGCGGAGAGCTCGGACCGTGGAGTGAATGGTTCGGTACGCTGCGCGCGCGCGAAGAGCAGCGGGACTCGGAGATTGCGGAGCAGGCAAAGGCCTCTTCGGAGCTGGTTAATCCGCTCCAGCTTTTTCAACGCATCGAGGCAAAGATGGCGGACGACGCGGTGCTCGTCGTCGATGGCGGCGATTTCGTCGCGACGGCCTCATACATTCTGCGGCCGCGCAAACCGCTCTCATGGCTCGACCCGGGCGTCTTCGGCACGCTTGGCGTCGGCGGCGGGTTCGCGGTGGGCGCCTCGCTGGTGAAGCCGGGCAAGGAGGTCTGGCTGATCTACGGGGATGGCTCGTGCGCCTACAGTATTGCCGAGATGGACACCTGCGTACGCCATGGCCTCGCACCGATCGCGGTCATCGGGACCGACGGCTCGTGGGCCCAAATCGCCCGCGAGCAAGTCCCCATGCTCGGCACCGACGTCGGGACAGTCCTCAACCGCGCCGCTTACCACGACGTCGCCAAGGGCTACGG
>JBATLA010000734.1:0-2146 GCA_049669945.1 Polyangiales bacterium
GAGGATTCCGCCCTCCTTGCCGCCTCTTCCGCAGCCAAGCCCGAACGAGCGAGCCCTCCTTCGGAGGAAGCACGACATCCCCGAGTCCGCTTCGGTTTGGATCTATCCCGGGGACCTGGAACACGGAGGCGGTGCCGACGTCGCCCTCGAAGGGCTGGCCGCTTGCGACCGCCCAGACGCGTTGTTGTTGATGACCTGCCGCGACAAGACGAAGTCGTCCGCTCCCGCACGCACGCGGCTGATCGCGCAGGCCAGCCGCTGGGGCATCGAGACGCGCCTTCGTTGGATCGGCGAAACGCCAGACATCCACGAGCTCCTCGCACTCAGCGACTTCACCGTCCTGCCCAATCGATCCCCCTACGCCAAGATGGACTATCCACTCGTCGTGCTCGAAGCCATGTGCCTGGGCCGACCGGTGTTGGTCGGGACAGGAACACCCGCCGCGGAGCTCGCCGAGGAGGCTGTTGGCGTCGATATCTCGGAAGGGATGGCGGCCAAGCCGAGAGCCCGCGGCCTCGACGTGCGGATTGGCGACGTCTGCGCCCTCCCCTTCGACGACGACGCGTTCGACCTGACGTGCAGCTTCAAGGTCCTGGCACACGTGCAGGATGTGAAGGCCGCCATCAGGGAAGCGGCGCGGGTGACGCGCCCCGGAGGGCATCTGGTGCTCGAGCTCTACAACCCCTGGAGCCTGCGTTTCCTCGCAAAGAGAGCCGCTGGACCCCAAAGGATCAGCGAGAACCGAACCGAAACTGACGTGTTCACGCGCTAGGACACGCCGCGTGCGCTCGAGTCGCTGATACCTGCGAATACCAAGCGCGTCGGCGTCTACGGGCTCCGCGTCCTCACGCCGTTCGCGGCCGTTCACCGCGTCCCATGGCTCGGCTCCGCGCTGCGAAGCGCCGAGCGCATTGTGAGCCGCTCGCCTTTGCGATACTTCGGCGGCTTCCTGGTGGTGGTCCTCCGCAAGTCGTGAGCCGCGCATCGGGTTCCTCACATACTGGGGTGGAGCCGCCTGCTGGGACGGGGTACGCTCCACCGCGGTGGACTTGAACAACATGATGTCGCCCGACCGTGATGTCGTGAGTGAAGCGCGAACGCTTCGCGTCGAAGTGTTGAACGCTTCCTTGCTCTTCGCTGTCGTCGTCGGAGGCCTTGCATTCGCGCGCACCCTCATCGACGCGCTCGACATCGGATCCTGGCGCATCGTGGGCGGAGCGATCCTCCTCTACGGGGGCTTCGTCATCTTGCTTCTGGGAAGGCGATTGTCGTACCCAGTTCGTGCGCTCGGCTTTCTGAGCCTGCTCTACGTCGTTGGTGTCATATCCTTGCTCACGGTCGGCTATCTTGCTGCGCCCGCCCTGATTCTCGCAGGCCAAAGCGTGCTCGCGTCTGTGTTTTTCGGACGCCGCATCACGCTCATCACCTTGGCCGTAAACATCGTCACCCTGCTGTGCATCGGCGCCGTTCTCTCGCTCGAGCTCCTCGCCGTCGAAACCAGATTCTACGAGCCTACCATCTTCATGAACTGGCTTCGGGTGACCGCGATCTTTGCGGTCTTCGCAGGCATCGCCGTAATCGCAGTCGACGTCATCACCAATCACCTGAACCAAAGCCTTCGCGACCAAGCCGAGCTCATCGAAAACCTCAAGGGCGCCATGCAGCTCCACGAGGAAGCCGAGTCGAAGCGCCGCGACGCAGAATCGCGCCTGCGCGACGCACAGAAGAACGCCGAAGGCTGAGCCCTCGCGCTCAGGCCAAACGAATGCCGGGCTGGAAGGTGCGTCGCTCCTATTTTCGGGAGAAGCGGATCGCCGGCTCGGAGGCCGCCGAGTCGGTCGTCAGATAGACATCGTACCCCGACTGGTCGAGCACGTGGCGCTTGAAGAACGCAACCGTGTAGAGGTTCATCAAGCGATTGGCCTGCTCGATGGGAAAGGCATCCGGTCCACAGGTCGCTTCGTAGGGCTCGATGAGGTCGCCCGCGCCGAGCGCAGGCCACTTGTCCTCGGTGAAATCGATGCTGATCAGGTAGTCGCCAATCCAGCAGACGTTCGCGAAGTGCGTGTGCGTCGCGCCGACGATCTCGACCTTGTACACGCGTGGCGCATTGGTGATCTGCGCGAATGCGAGCTCGTTGTTCTCC
>JBATLA010000735.1:0-2543 GCA_049669945.1 Polyangiales bacterium
CGATTGCGGCCGCCGCCAGTGTGACGGCTTGAAGCCCACTGGCGCCTGCGCGCGTGCAAGTCATTCCTTCGACGCTCGGGGGCAAACGAAGGTCCAACGCGATCTCACGCGCGATGTTCGGCGCGAGCGACGGGAAGATGACTCCGCCCCACACGATGCTGTCGATCTCTTCGTGCGAGAGATCGGTTCGTTCGAGGAGCGACTTCACCGCGATGTCCGACAAGTCGATGGTGTCGAGCTTGAGGAACTTGCCAAAGGCTTTGACGAACGGGGTACGAACGCCAGCGACGATCACAGCGCGTTGTTTCTTACCCCAACCATTCTTCTTCTTGCCCATGTTCATGCTCCTACGAGTGCGCCGCCACAGACGCGAATGGTTTCACCGGTCAGCCCCACGGCTCCGGGCGTTGCAAGGAAGGTGATCGCCTGACCGACGTCTTCGGGTTTGCCGCCCTGCCCGACCGCGGCCATGCGTCGTGCGACCTCGCGAATCGCGACAGGCATCGCGTCCGTGAGTCGTGTCTCGATGAAGCCGGGGGCAATCGCGTTCACCGTGATGCCCTTCTTCGCGACCTTCGGTGCAAGCGCTTCGACGAAGCCAACGATGCCCGCCTTGCCTGCCGAGTAGTTGGTTTGCCCGCGATTTCCGGCGATTCCGGACACCGAGGACAGGCAAATCACCCGCCCACCGGGGCGCAGGGTCTCGTCGGAGAGCAGCCGGTCGGTGATGCGAATCACGGCGCCGAGGTTGATGTCGACCGCCATGTCCCATTGTTCGGCGCTCATGCGTGCAAGCGTTTTGTCGCGAGTGACGCCGGCGTTGTGCACGACGATGTCCACACCGCCGAAGCGCTCCTTGAGCTCGCCGGCGATTCGCTCCGGGGCGTCGACGTCGGTGATGTCGACGAGCAGGGTCGATCCACCGATGCGCTGCGCGACCTTGCTACACGGTGCGTCGTCCGCTGGTCGATCCAGGCACACCACGTGCGCGCCTTCCGAGGCGAGAAGCTCCGCTGTGGCTTCGCCGATGCCCCGTGCCGCGCCCGTGACGAGCGCGACCTTGCCGCCAAGCACGTGCGTGTCGGGAGCCTCGTCGCCCTTCGCGAGCTTGCTGACGTGCAACGGCTGACAGCTGATGTACGCCGACCGAGGCGAGAGCAGAAAGCGAAGCACTGAGTCGAGTCGCTCGTCGGCGCCCTCTTGTACGAAGACGCTGTTGGCGGTCGACCCGTTGGCACCGATCTCCTTTGCAAGACTTCGCGTGAAACCTTCGAGCCCTGCGCGCGTCGCGGCCCGCACCGGCTTCTTCGCGTCACCCGCCGGACGTCCGAGAACGACGACGCGACCCGAGCGATTGAGCCGGCGAATCCACGGGCCCATGAACGCGTAGAGTTGATGAAGGTCGTCGGGTGTTTCGAGGCCGGTGCCGTCGAACACGATCGCGTCAATACGCTGGCCCTCCGGCGCCTCGCCGGGATCGACGCGCCGCGGAGCTCTCGCCCAGGCCTCACCCGGCCCGACAAACGGCTCCAAGGCCGCGTCCGAGGTGCCGATGATGAGCGGGTACGCGCCCGCTCGCGTGAGGATCTGAGCCAAGGTCACTTGCAGGCCACCGACGCCACAAACCAACACCTGCTTGTCGTCGAGCGGCCGCTCTTCGTAGGGGCCTTTGGCGCGCGCGAGCCTCTCGGGCACGGGGATGGGGAGGCCAAGGGTCTTGACCAGCTTTCGGGCGTTCTCGTTTTCGAGCAAAAGGTCGGTCATTGCGGCTCAGCTCCTGACTGAATAGGTTCCAACTAGGTATGCGGGGCCGCCGGGTGCGTCCCCAACGAACACTCGTTCGTCATCGATGTAGAGACCGACTTCGGCAGGAAGCACGAGCGGCTTCTTGAACTGCACGTCGATCGACTCGAGCCGGGTTACGTCGCCGGAAAACACGGACCGGTTCAACCCTTCGATCGCGCGGGCCATCGTCGAGAACCCGTGATTGATCACATTGCGAAAACCGTTCGCACGCGCGGCAGGCGGGATCCAGTGAATCGGATTGAAGTCACCCGTGAGCTTGGCGAAGTCGAGGCCGACGTGGGTACCGAGCCTCCAGCGACCGAGCTCTTTGACGAGAACGGGGACGCGCGGCCGATCGTCCTTGCGCTTCGCGGACTTGTCGCCGCCGCCGAGCGGGACGATCCCGTAGACATCGGCGATGACCGCCTCGGGGTGCGCGGAGGTCGCCATCGTCGCGCGCTGATGAATCACCGCGCGCCGGCCATTGTCATCGACATCGATGAGCTGCACGCTGAGCTCGAAACGCTGGTTGAGGGGAAGAGGCGCGTTCATCTGCAAGCGGCAGCCGCCGTTGAGCACGCGCTGCATGGGGTACTGAAGCCCTTCGAGTCCTCTAGCCTGAAGCGGGAACACCCACTGCGGGAACAAATGAGCAGGCACTTGGCCGCGGTACCAAGCCGGGTCGCCGCCGACGTGCCGAATGTAGTCGCGAACGAGGTCCGCCGGTCTGGCGGGGATCGACGCGGACACGATCGGGC
>JBATLA010000736.1:0-4448 GCA_049669945.1 Polyangiales bacterium
CACCACCTTCAAGGTCGCGACTCTGGCCACCAGCTCCGACCAGGCTGCCATCACGCTGCTCCCGGGGCTCCGCCTCGACATCGTCTCCGGACCGGCCGAGCTCACCGAGCGCGGCGTGAAATTTGCCGTCGATGTGGTGAAGTCCGAAGCGGTAGTTCCCGAAGGCTTCGATGAACGACTCGCGCAGGAGCTTCGAGACGGCGCCGCTGTCGCGAAGGATATCGGCGGGTGGGTGGAGATTGACAACCGCGGGAACATGCTCGCCGGCGAGCTCAACGAGCAGACCAAGCGTTCCGACGTACCGATCCGTCTGCTTCGGATGATCGTCAACACCCGTCAAACGCTCACGCGCGTGCTGCTGCCCGAAGAGAAGATTGGGCTCGGCGCGCGTTGGGAGACCCGAAGCGAAATCCGCGCCTACGGGTTCAAGGTCCAGCAGGTCAACACGTACACCTTGGTCGACCGCGCCGGCGACGAGATCATGCTCAATGTCACCGTGCAGCAAATGGCGGTGCCGCAAACCATCGAGTTCCCTGAAGAGGGGATCGAGATCTCGGTCGAGACGATGATGGCGCAGGCCGACGGACAGATCATTCTAGACCTCGATGCGCTCGAGTCCGACGCCTCGGCAAACGGGAAGGGCGAAGACCGAATCTTGGTCAAGACGCCGGAAGGAACCGATGTGGTCGAAGTTGCCGAAGAGTTCGACGTACAGATAGCGAACACGTCGGCACTCTCAGGGGGCTAGTCGTCGATCTTGAGGATCGCGTGAAACGCGTCCTGGGGGATCTCGACGCTGCCGACCGACTTCATGCGCTTCTTGCCCTCTTTTTGTTTCTCGAGGAGCTTCCGCTTTCGAGAGATGTCGCCGCCGTAGCACTTGGCGGTGACGTCTTTTCGTAGTGCGCGGACGGTTTCTCGGGCGATGACCTTGGAGCCAATCGCGGCCTGGATGATGACCTCGTACTGCTGCTTCGGGACGATCTTCTTGAGCTTCGCGGCGAGCGCGCGTCCCAGGTAGTAGGCCTTGTCCTTGTGGACGACGGCACTCAGGGCGTCGACCTTGTTGTTGTTGAGGAGCATGTCGAGGCGAACCAACGGGTTCTCTCGATAGCCGGCCAGCTCGTAGTCCATCGAGGCGTAGCCCTTGGTCGCGCTCTTCAGCTTGTCGAAGAAATCGAACAACACCTCGGCGAGCGGCATCAGGTACGTGATGATCACGCGGTCCGTGGAGGCGTATTGAATGCCCTGCTGCTCGCCGCGCCGATCCTGGCAGAGCTTGATGACTGCGCCTACATATTCCGCGGGAACGTGGATCGACACCGTGAAGTACGGCTCCTCGATGCGAACGCGTCCGTCGGGGATTTGCGACGGGTTATCGATGTCGATCGACTCTTGCTCGGTGTGGACGCGGTAGACCACGCTTGGTGCCGTGGTGATGAGCCCGATGTTGTACTCGCGCTCGAGCCGCTCCTGGATGATCTCCATGTGGAGCAGTCCAAGGAAGCCGCAGCGGAACCCGAAGCCGAGCGCGTCAGAAGTCTCGGGCTCGAACATGAACGCGGCGTCGTTGAGGTTCAGCTTCTCGAGCGCGTCGCGAAGCTCGGTGTACTGGTCGCTGTCCGTCGGGAAGATCCCGCAGAACACCATCGGCTTCACCTCTTTGAACCCCGCGAGAGGTTCTTCCGCCCGCTGCCGGGCCAGGGTGATCGTGTCACCGACCTTTGCGTCTTGCAGCGACTTCATGCTGGCCGCCAAATAGCCGACCTCGCCCGGGCCGAGGTGGTCGAGCTCTTTCTGGAATGGCGTGTACACGCCGAGCTCGGTGACTTCGTATTCCGCGCCGGTCGCCATGAGCCGCACTTTGTCGCCCTTTCGGACGGTTCCATCCTTGATGCGAATCATGCAGACCGCGCCTCGGTAGCTGTCGTACCAGCTATCGAAGATCAGGGCGCGGAGCGTACCGATGTCCTCGGTCACGGGCGCTGGGATTCGCTGGACG
The DNA here is from genome assembly GCA_049669945.1 of Polyangiales bacterium. Classification (GTDB taxonomy): domain Bacteria; phylum Myxococcota_A; class Polyangia; order Polyangiales; family Houyiibacteriaceae; genus SG8-38. The sequence goes on from JBATLA010000736.1 coordinate 2,003, forward strand.
ACGGCTTCGAGGATTTCCCGAACGCCTTCGCCCGTCTTGGCGCTACATGCGAGCAACTCCGAGCAGTCGAGGCCGACGACGTCTTCGACTTCCTGCCTGACCCGGTCGACGTCCGCGCTCGGTAGATCGACCTTGTTGAACACCGGGATGATCTCGAGGTCGTTCTCGACGGCCAGGTACACGTTGGCGAGCGTCTGCGCTTCCACTCCCTGGGTGGCATCGACGACCAGGAGGGCGCCGTCACAGGCCGCAAGCGAACGCGAGACCTCGTAACTGAAGTCCACGTGGCCCGGCGTGTCGATGAGGTTCAGTTGATACGTTTCGCCGTTGATGGCCGTGTAGGGAAGCCGGACGCCCTGGGCCTTGATGGTGATTCCGCGTTCCTGCTCGAGCTCCATGCGGTCGAGGAGCTGCGACTTCTGTTCGCGCGCGGACACCGCCCCCGTGACATCGAGAATCCGGTCAGCAAGGGTGCTCTTGCCGTGGTCGATGTGCGCGATGATGCAGAAGTTGCGAATGTGCCCGAGATCGTGCGCCAAAGTGCGACCGGTCTAGCCTCGCGCCCTGCCTACAGCAACGTGGCGTAGCTAACCTTTTTTTGCAGGGGTCGCTTCGAGCGTCATCTGGCCCGGAAGCTCGTCTTGATGTCTGTCCAAGACGAGGTCGATGCCTTCGCGGATGTACACCGCCACCGGTACTTTCGTACGCTCATGCAACAGCTTGAGGCGTTCGTTTTGTTCCGGGGTGATGTAGACGGTCGTCGAGATCTTTTTGCGCGCCATTCGGACCTCAGAAGGTGGCATGAAGCTACATGGCACCATATATATTGTCAATCTGAGTGGCGGTAGACTTGCCTGTGGGGCCCGATCGGTCCTATTATTATGGGGTTCAGGTCTCGGGGGACCTCACGAAGTGACCGCAAACATGAGCAATTTCGCGCATGGATGGGTTTGGCTCACCGCGCTGGTGTGCCTCGCGACGGCGGGGTGCAAGCAGGGCAACACGAGCGCCACCACGCTTCCGGATGGTTCGAAGGGCGAAGGCGGAGCGTGCGGAGGGAATCGCGTCACCGCGACCGACGTTAATCAAGACGGGCGCGCGGACATTGAAGAGGTTCAACGAGGTGGGCGTCCCTACTGCATGCGTGCGGACATGAACTTCGACGGCAAATTCGATGTGGAGCGTTTCTACGAAAGCGATGGTGTGCGCGTCGCGCAGGAGCGCCACGACTTCGATTTCGATGGCCGCCTCGACCAACTCTCCTTTTTTCGGGAGGGCGAGCTAGTCCGAAAAGAGCTCGACACGAATTTTGATAACACGATTGATACCTGGCTATGGTGTAGCGGCGGTTGGGTCGTGAAGTCCGAGCGGGATCGCCAGCGCGACGGCAAGGCGGACGTTTGGGAGACCTACACGCAGGGCGTCATGGTCGAGGCAGAGTACGACGAGAACAACGATGGGCAGGTCGACAGGTGGGACTCGTTCCGAAACGGGAAGCTCGTATTGACACAATACGACGACAACCGAGACGGCGAGCCCGACCGTAGCCACGAGATGCCCTTGCATAGCCTCGGCCCGGCGGATGACGCGCTCAGGTGCACGAGCGCGGCTGAGGCGGAAGTTGCGGCGATCCTCGAAAGGGGCCGGTTGTGAAATACTCATCTCTCTTGCTCTTGGGCGCGATCGTGATCGGCTGCGGCTCGAAGTCGGCCGACCCGGTGACCAGCCCCGGCGCGGCTCAGACCGAAACGACGAGTGGTGGCGAAGGCGCTGACGCCGGTCGCTGCATGCCCGATGGCCCCGGCTACGAGGTGACCGAATACGACACCTCGGGCGACAACACCCCGGACGTTCGCAAGCTATTCAAGACCATGGGCGAGGGAACCCTCGCGCGACTGGTCTTGGTCTGCCGCGAGGCGGATCTCAATGGCGATCGCCGCAAAGACGTCGTGCGCCTCTATAGCGATGAGGGTCGACCGCTTCGCGAGGAGGCGGACCGCGATTTCGATGGCACGATCGACGAGGTGACCCACTTCACCAACGGCCGGATCTCCCTCCGGGAGGTCGACACCAGCGGCAACGGAGTCATCGACACCAAGATCTTCTACGAGGCGGGGCTTCCAGTGCGCGCCGAGCGTGACATGAAGGGCCGCAGCACGGTCGCCACGTGGCAACCCGATCGCTGGGAATACTACGACGCGGGCCACACCGTCCGCGTGGGTACGGACCTCAACGGCGACGGCAAGGTCGATCGCTGGGATCGGGATGAGGCCCGGCTTCGAAAGTCTGCACTGGCCACCGAGACCTCGGTGACGCAGTAGCCTTCGCTGACGCTGACGCTGACGCTGACGCTGACGCTGACGCTGACGCTGACGCTGACGCTGACGCTGACGCTGACGCTGGCACTGACGCTGGCACTGGCGCTGACGCTGACACCGGCTAGGGT
>JBATLA010000737.1:0-4247 GCA_049669945.1 Polyangiales bacterium
CAAGCACGAACCCCCAGAAGACCATCGACAGAACGACCACGGACGGCGAGAGGTCGGTCGCTTGCCCGGCCCACCTCGGTTCGATCATCACCCCGAGGACGAGGTTGATGACGAGGTAACCCGCGGCGAGGCCAAAGGCGGGAACCCAACCGAGGGTGATCAGACAAAGCGCCACCGCCGGAATCGATGCGAGGATGCTGCCAATGCTGGGGATGTAGTTGAGGATGAACGCGAGGAGGCCGAACAAGAGCGAGTGCCCAAGTCCGATGGCGGCCGTGAGCCCAGCAACGAGGAGGCCGGTCGACGTACTGGTGACCGTCTTGATCAACAGGTAGCGCTGGACGTCGCGCGCCGCGCCTTTGAGAACCTGAACGTCCATCTTGCCGAAACGGTTGGTTCCCCTGAGCTTCTGCGCGATCGAGGCACTTTCGACGACCAGAAACACACTGATGAGCAGAACCAGCGCCCCGGCGGAGACAACACTCAACGCGAGGGTCAACCCGGGCACCGTCAGACCGCGGACGAGCTCGCTCGGATCGAACTGCTCGACGGCCGTCGCCGGAATACCGAGCCCCTGACTCCACAGCCAAGAGGCGCTTTCAAACTGCAGGCGTTCGAAGTCACCGCGGTACTGGCTAAACGCAAGCGCGAAATCGGTCGCCGCGCGGGTGGTGAGGAAGCCAAGTCCGGTGACGACGGCGGCCGCGGCGAGCACCGCCAACGAGATCGCAACCCAATGCGGAAGCCCCCGTTGGCTGAGGTCTAGAATCTTCGAGAGGCTGATCGCGATCAGCGTCGCCAGCAACACCGGGATGACGATCGGCTGCCCCAAATGGAGCACGACCAAGAACACCCCAAACGCCGCCAAGCGAACCATGCCGCGAAGGCTAGCACTTTGGTTGGATGTAACTAGCCTCGGCCCTTGCCCAACATCAGTCCAAAGAAGCTCGTGCCTGGGAGTTGCATCGTGCCGACGATGTAGACCGCAGCAATGATGCCATCGAAGGCGACCACGCCGTATTGCCAGGACTCGGCAAGACCGGCGGGTACCATGTACAGAATGCTGGCGACCGCGGTGAGCCGGACGAAGCCCTGCCAGAACACGATGGGCGCGCGTGTCGTCATGTCGGCTGTCGACCACATGAGTGCCGCCCCGGCAAAGATGAGAAACGCGCCAACCGTCGCCAGAGCGCCGAAGTGGGCGTCGTGCGGCTCGAAAATCGCGGCCGCGATCGTGGCAAGCCCGATCGGGATGTCGAGGGCTCCCGTGATGAGTACGAATTTTCTGAACACGGGCGCACGATACCCAAACCACGCTCGCACCGGGAGAGAATTCGGGCCGCCGTTGCTCGAACAGGCGCATCCGCGTACTCTCGGCCGTTGTCGGGCCCCGACGTCGTGAGCTCTTCCGTGCCTATCCCTTTGTCTTCATCCACATTCGCAGTGCTGTGTGCGAGCTCGTTCGCCGTCCTGATCGCGAGCTGCGGCAGCTCTGAGACAGCTCCGGTCGTCGAGGCTGGCCCCGTTTCGCTCCGCCGTCTGACGGCCGAACAGTACGAGCGAAGCATTCACGATGTTCTCGGCCGTCACATCACGGTACCTAGCCGCATCGACCCTGATGACCGACGCGATGGTTTGCTCGCTGTGGGTGCATCCTTTGCGGGGGTGACGCCATCGGGGTTCGAGAAGTACGAAGCCGCCGCCGGGACTATCGCCGAGCAAGCGCTCAGCAGTGGATACCGCGACGACCTGGTCCAATGCGCGCCCGCGTCGCTCACATCAGCGGATGACGCGTGCGCGGAGCCGTTTGTACGACGCGTCGGGCGCCGGCTGTTTCGACGATCGCTCACGGAAGAAGAAGTCGACGACCGTGTTGTCGTCGCGAGAGCAGCGGCGAGCGCCCTCGGCGATTTCTACGGCGGACTCGAGCTCGCACTGGCGAGTCTCCTCGTGTCGCCCGAGTTCCTGTTCCGCGTCGAGGAGGCCGAGCCCGACCCGTCCAATCGGGCGAGGGCCCGCCTCACCAGTGTGTCGATGGCGTCCCGCCTCAGCTTCCTTCTTTGGAACACCACCCCTGATGATGATCTCCTAGCGGCGGGCGAAGCCGGTGCGCTAGTCGACGAGGCCGGTCTCGCGGCAGCACTCGAACGACTGCTGGCCTCGCCGAAGCTCGAGACCGGACTCCGCTCCTTGTTCTCCGACCTCTACGACTTCAAGCAGTTCGATGACGGCCTCGTCCGAAAGGACGCCGCACTCTTCCCGGCATACACCCAGCCAATGATCGAAGAGGCCAAAGAGCAGACGCTCCGCACGATCGTGGCGCACCTGGCCGAAGGCGGCGACTACCGAGCGCTGTTCACCACGCCGGACTCGTTCCTGACTCGGAGGCTAGGGGTGGTCTATCAAGTGCCCGTGGCCACCGCGAGCGGCTGGGAGCCCTATCGGTTCCCCGAGGATACCGAACGCGCGGGGCTCCTCGGCCACATCAGCCTGAACGCCCTACATTCTCATGCGGGTCGGAGCTCGGCGACCTTGCGCGGGAAGTTCGTGAGGGAGGTTCTCCTCTGCCAGGACGTGCCCACGCCCCCCGCAAACATCGATTTCTCGATCGTCGAGAACACGGCGGGTGAGCTTCGCACTGCCCGGGAACGCTTGGAGGCCCACGTCGACAACGACGCGTGCGCGGGGTGTCACACCTTGATGGATCCGATCGGCCTCGCGCTCGAGAAGTACGACGCGATCGGGATGTACCGAGAAGCGGAGAACGGCGTCCCCATCGACACGTCCGGCGAGCTCGACGGAATCCCCTACGAGGATGCGGTCGGGCTCGGCGTCGCTCTGAGCGAGCATCCGAACCTCGGCCCCTGTTTGGTACGAAGCCTCTACCGCTACGCGGTTGGTCGCGACGCGGAACCCGGCGAGGAAGCACTGCTCGCAGCGTTGGGCGAGCGATTCGCAAGCTCGGGGTACCTCGTCTCCGACCTGCTGCGGGAGGTCCTCTTGAGTGAGGGCTTCCGAACGACCTCCGGTCCGCGCGGGGTCACGGACACGGGAGACGCGCCATGAAGCGCTTCGATCGCAGGACCCTGCTTCGCGGAACCCTCGCCGGAACCGCCGTGACCATGGGCGTCCCTCTGCTCGACTGCTTCTTGAACGCGCACGGCACGGCGCTCGCCCAAGGCGCGCCGCTGCCCATGCGTTTCGGTGCGTGGATGTGGGGCTGTGGCATGAACCCCGAGCGTTGGACGCCGGCCACGGAGGGCACTGGCTTCGAGCTTCCGATCGAGCTTGCGGCCCTAGACCGCGAGCTCGGCACGGGCGGAAAGCTCCGCGACCAGGTCAGCGTTTTGAGCGGCTTCGACGTGAAGCTCGACGGGCGACCGAACTTCCCGCACACCGCGGGCTTGATGGGCACGCTGACCGGAAGCCTTCCACTCCAGGACTACACCGTCCCGGCGCCCACCCTCGACACCATCATCGCGGCCGAGATCGGCGGCTTCACTCGATTTCGATCGCTGGAAATGTCGTGCACCGGCAATCCCAATCAGAGCTACAGCTTCGAGAGCCAAGGCGTGGCCAACGCTCCGGAGATCTCGCCTGGGGCGCTGTATACGCGCGTGTTCGGTCCGGAGTTCGCGGACCCGAACGCTGGGCCCTTCACCCCCGACCCACGGCTGATGCTCCGCCAGAGCGTGCTGTCGGTCGTCAAGGAGGACCGCGAGCGCTTGTTGCAGCGCGTAGGCGCCCACGACAAGCAGCGACTCGACCAGTACTTCACATCCGTCCGCCAGCTCGAGCAACAGATCGACGTCCTGCTTGCCGGCCCGCCCGATCTCGAAAGTTGTGAGAAAGCCCCAGCGCCGGGCGCCGACGACTTCGGCACCGAGGTGAACCAATCGATGGCCACCAACCGTGTGATGGCACAGCTTTTGTCGTTCGCGCTCGCTTGCGATCAGACTCGTGTCTTCAGCATGATGTTCTCCGATCGAATCTCGGGGCTCCGGCAACCCGGCTCGAGCGCGCAGCATCACCAGCTCACGCACGACGAGCCGTTGGACGCGGGCATCGGCTACCAGCCCGAAGCGACCGAGTTCGTGTACGCCTCGATGGAAGCCTGGGCCGACTTCATCGAACGGCTCGCCGCAATCCCCGAAGGGGATGGCACGCTGCTCGACAACTGCCTGGTGTTTGGCCACTCCGACGTATCCCTCGCCAAGATCCACGGCATCACGGGTGTTCCGATGATG
>JBATLA010000738.1:0-2413 GCA_049669945.1 Polyangiales bacterium
TTCCAGGGTATTGCAGGGTACGGGAGTAACAGGTCGGGCTGCATGCCTTTGAAAGCGATACGCGGGAAAACCGAGTGTCCGCGTACGGTTAGCGTATCGCTGCGCTCAGGGTTCGATTCCCACCGCCTCCACTACTTAAGACAAGTGATTGCTTGCGGTTAGCGATTTTGCCGATCGCGAGTGACCAAATAGTGGCCATCGTCGGCTCGGCTCGGCGCCGGTTCGTCGAGTTTGGCGACGGCGTCTTTGAGTCGTGACTCGCTCAAATGAGCATAGATCATCGTCGCCTCGATGTTGGCGTGGCCTAAGAGCTCCTGAACGACCTTGAGCGGCTCGCCGCGCATCACGAGATGGCTCGCAAAGGTGTGTCGAAGCACGTGCCACTGGATGGTGCGGTCGAGGCCCGCCCTTCGGCAGGCGCGAGGAAGCACCCGTTTGGTCATGTCGCCGGTCAGGAGAGACCCGTCCTCCGGACAGAACACCAGCTCCCCGCGGAGGTGCCGGTGATCTCTCAGTATCCGAGCTAGGCTCGGCGGTATCGGCACCCGTCGGGAGAGGCCATTCTTGGGAGTCCCGAAGGTCCTTTTCCAGACGGACCGCTTCAGGAAGATCTGGCCGTTCAGCAGGTCCACATCCGTTTGCCTTAGGGCAAGCAGCTCTCCCAGCCGGAGCCCCGCCTTCAATGCGGAAAAAGCCGCGAAGCAGGCTCTCTACGGCTTCCTGTCGGACCTGCTCACCGTGGAACAGTGGATCAACTATTTCCCCGTGATGGAGCCCGACGCCGACGCTCGTATTCGCGAGCTCGAAGCCCGGCTGCGGGAGTGAGTCTCACGTTGCACCAGATGGCACTAGGCTCAGCGCTGGTTTTCGCAACGACGGTCGCACACGGCATCGCGACGGTGGTGGCTCCCCGTGGCCTCAGCCGGGTCAACCGCGTGAATCGCACCCACACGGGTGAGAGGGCGGTAAGAGTGGCGCGTCGCTCTTGATTCGATGCACCCGCTTGCGATGGGCTTTTCCCTTGAAACTCAAGCTAAAGACCGTGCATCGTCCCGACGATGGCCAGTGCGTTTCTCTGGGGCTTGGTGGCGGCGTCCTCATTGGTCGTCGGCGGGCTGATCGCGTCGTGGATGACCGTCGGCAAGCGGACGCTGGGCCTCATCATGGGGTTTGGGGCAGGCGTGCTGTTCTCCGCGGTCGCGTACGAGCTCGTGTATGAGGCGGTTAACCTCGCCAAGATGAGCGGGTTTCCCGCGTTGGGATTCTTTGCGGGAGCATTGACATTTTTCTTTGCCGACATGCTGATCGCGCGCCTGGGTGGGAGAGGGGACGAAGGAGCGGGCTCCGCTGCTCAGTCGTCGTTGGTCGTCCCCCTCGTCCTCGGGATCATCCTCGACGGCATTCCCGAGTCGGTCGTGATCGGACTTGGCGTCTTGCAGGGCGGCACCGTCAGCGTGGCGATGCTGGTGGCCGTGTTCATGTCGAACCTTCCCGAGGCCGTGGCGAGCACTTCAGGCATGAGGGCCGGGGGATGGAGCCGTGGGAAGGTATTCCTGCTTTGGTCTGGGATCGCGCTCGTCTGTGGTGTCGCATCGGGCGCGGGTTATGCTTTGCTCGGCGATGCATCCAAGTTCGTGCTGGCCTTCGTTCAAGCGTTTGCGGGCGGCGCAATCCTGATGATGTTGGCCAACACGATGATCCCGGAAGCCTACGAGCGCGCAGGCAAGCTTGCGGGCCTGGCGACTGTGATCGGATTCGCGGTTGCCGTCTTGGTCGTCGTCCTAGAGCACACCGGCGCGGGCTAGCAGCTCGGGGCGAAACGTCCTTGAGCGCGGCAAACGCAGATTGGTACATCTTCGGTGTCGTACAGTCCCACATCTCGCCCCAAGGAGACCGGTCTCTGTCTGGCGCCGAATGGCGCTAGGTGCAGCATCGTGATGTCCTGTGCTGGAAACTCGGTTCGCTTGATTCCCTCTGCGGGCCCCAGCGCGTCCGCTACGCGATGGAGTTGATGAAACCGATGAAGAACGACACGGCGATGCCCAGAACGCTGAGCGCCAGCATCGATGGGCGCAGGTGGAGCATCGTAACTTCAAAGGCCGTTCCCAGCTCACGTCCCAGGCGACATAACATTCAGTACCGCGCAATTAGGCTCTCAGCTTGAGCCCGATGGGCAGGAGAGCAAGAGGGTCTTTTCGACGCGCCGGCGTTCCGGATGCGAGCAAGGTCTGGAGATCGCGCAAGAGCGCCAGCGTTGAAAGCACTCTACCGTCGAGCGCGATCGACGCCTCCCGCAAGGCGGTTCTCATCCGATTCTCTAGCTAGGTCCCGTTGGGTAGTCGGGCGTGAGAGCGGCAAGCGGCAAGGAAGATTGCCGAGGAGTAGCGTCCGGCACATGCCAGCCTGGCGTAGT
>JBATLA010000739.1:0-1647 GCA_049669945.1 Polyangiales bacterium
GTGGATGATGTCGACCCAGAACGCGGGCGGCCACAGTGGGTACTCCCACTCGCCGCTGATGTCCGGCAACACGATCTGCTCGACGTCGACGATGTACGTGATGAGAAGGATGTTGAGCCAGAAGAAGCCCAAGATGACGATGTCGCCTTTGCGGCGCGACAGTGGAATCACACGCTCCATGAATAACCCTCGCTTGAAGTTCCCGGGAGGTTACTCACCGCGCGCCAAAGATCCATCCCTAATGCGTGGGTGGTAGCTCGCTTTGCGGAAGGAATCCGCGGCCGACCATGAATCGCGCCATCTCGGTCAAGTAGGCGCCGCGGTCCATGTGGATGATGTGACTGCCAGGGAACCAATGAATCCTGCACCGGCCCCAATGGTCCCAGAGGAGCCGCGAGTGCTTCGGCGGCGCGAGTCGGTCCCCGACCCCACCGACGATCATCAGACGTTCCGGCGGAAGAACCGGTGCATACGTGAGCGGGCAACTCACAGCCACCATTCGTCGCACGTCCTGCAAGTCCATCCCCTTCGTCGAGAGCGCGCCGCGAAGCAGCCAACCAATCGGCTGCCACTCGAGCACCAAGTCGGCGAGGCTGACAACCGGCACGTTGGGGATGGCGAACGCAAGCCGGTCTTCTACGCTCGCAAGCATGGCGGTGGTGAAGCCGCCGAGGCTGAGGCCGGTCACGCCGATCTGATCGGCGCCCCGCTCACGCTGCAACCAGTCGAAGAGGATCCTGAAGTCGAAAACCGATTGGGCAACGGCTTCGTTGAGCCGGGAGGAGCCGCCAGCGAAGTAGCCGTGCCCGGAGAACGGAGAGAACCGCGTTTGACGTGGACCGTGGAACGGCAAGGTGAACAGAACGACGTTGCATCCCATCCGGTAGAACCACGGAAGCGCGAAGAACCACTCGTTGATGAGATACCAGTCGGCAGTGAAGCCATGGATCGCGACGATGGTCGGCCGGGGCTCGTCTCCGCGGTGTCGAAGCATCCGTGCCTGGGCGACGCGGTTTGCACCGTGGCGCAAGTACCTCTTGTGCTGCGCCGGATTGACCGGCTGGAACGGGCTGTCGAAGCTGATCGCCTCGCAACTCCCGTCGTCGGGCTCGAACCGGGGCAACCAACGTCCCTTTTCGGCGCGCACGCGAACACCCGAAGGCGGCTGGGCGAAGAAACGCCGGGGGTCGCCAGACTCCGCAATGTCGGCGTAGAAGTCGGCGTCGCGAACCGCGCGACGGAGCTCGATTGGATTGTACCCGAGCGGCAACGCCATGCTCGAGATCATCGACGCGCCGAACGTGCGCAGCACCGTGTCGAAACCTGCCGCGGCGCCTACTTTCAATCGATCGGCGAGCGCGAGCTCAAACCCCTCCGGACGCTTGGCGAAATCGGCGTCTAGCTCGTCCCACCAATGCCCGCGCCGCAGAAGCGGTGGCGCGCGAAGGCACGATTCGTGTGCGATCCGGGACACGACGGAGGATTCGTCCACTCAGTCAGCATACCGGATCGCGATCACGATGCACCTTTTTGGCCTCAAAGGTCGGCTTCGACCTCGAACGGAAGCGCTCCGAGGAGGCTTCCTTCTGCGTCACGGATCTCGACTCGCCACAAACCCGGTGCGTCGAAGTTTCGCGTGTAGGCCCA
>JBATLA010000740.1:0-4658 GCA_049669945.1 Polyangiales bacterium
AAAGCGCACCCCACGGCTCGGATCGTACCGCTGCTCTGCTTCGAGCAGGCCGCTGAATCCAAAGGCGATGAGGTCCTCGACGTCCCCGGATAGCGAGAGCTCTCGTCGAAGCCGGCCGGCCAGACCGAGAACCATCTTCTGGTGCTGTGCGATCAACTCCTCACCTGCCATGCCGGACCTCCTGAACGGATGCCTTTACCCATGTGGGTTAATGAAGTCAAGCCGACTACATAAGACTACATAGAACGGAAGCTGTCCTTGAGGTATAGCCCGGGGGTGCAGCGACGCCGGCCGGGAATCGCGAAGGCAAGCTCGCTCCCCGGGGAGCTGGGCGAGGGCTCGCTGGGCAGCGCAATCGTTCGCTCGGTCCTCGGCGACCTCGACGCCCTGATGGCGCGATGTGACGGAGGAGACGCCGGTGCGATATTCGCGTGGGGAACGCCGACGCAGGGCGGGGCACGATTGATACGGGCCTCGGGCACCGAAAGCGCCGAATCACTGCGGATCTCATGGAATGATAGCGAAATCGAATATATCGCGGTTGAATCTCGAAATGAACCGAGTTTCTGCGGCCCAGAATCACCGACTCACCAAGCGGAGCTGATGCCCTGGCTCGTCCCGAGGCTGTGGGCCCACATCCAGCGCGGAGGCGCGCTGCCTGCGGGGATCGACCGCTTCGCCAGCTTCTTCTAGTGGTAGCCGTTGCCGTTCGCGAGAAGGGCGCCTTGGAACTTCTCGGTCTCCATCAGCGAGCCGTCCTCGGCATCCCGACGAACGACGAGGAATCGGCGGGTCAAGGTCCCGCTGTCCTCGCGCGCGACGATCATGATGGTGTTGAGCCCCGGCCGAACTGGAATCTCGGCGTCGAACGCCAGCTCTTGCGGAGTCGTGCTCGCTTGATTCGATTCATAGAAGACCTTGTGGCCGCTCGTCGTGATGTAGAGGTCTCGCACGCGCTGGCCGTCCGTGGCCTCGCCTTGGATACGGATGGAATCGTCCCGGGTGACGAACGTGTCGAGTTCGACGAGGTCGATCTCGGGTGATGCGTGCGGTGTCTCCCAGCTAATCGGTGGCTTTTTCGCGACCTGCCCCTGTGCGGCGCTCGTCGTCTTCGAGACCACCCAAGCCGGTCGGCCTCCACCAAGATTCACGCGCTCGAACTCACCGCTACGCGCTGTGAGGAGCAGGCGCGCCGACTCGTCGAAACGCCCGATGACCGGTTCACTCGCACCGGGCCTTGCCCGTACCTCAGCGCCCGCCTCGATGAGGACGACCTGCTTGCTGGGCAGGTTCTCGACCGGACCATCATCGGCGGCGATTGGAATCGTGAGCTTCTGACCGGCCGTTGTCCCGAGCTCGTTGTCGAGCACGCCGAGCATGAGCTGGGCTTCGTCTTCGTCGAACTCGGGGAGCACCTGGAGCGTGAATGGCACCACCCACTCCTCGCCGCGCTTGAGCCCCTCCTTGCGCTCGAAGCGCCCGTCGTAGAGGAGAACGCCGTGCCCGCTCTTGTTCTGAATGTTCGCCTGGATCTCAAAGCTATCCGCCTGACCGACGTTCTTGACGGTGAAGTACACGGTCACTTGCTCACCACGTTGGACGAGCCCATCGCCGTTACCGCGGAGGTTGTCGGCGATCTGTAGGCCGTATGCAAAGCGTGGGCGCGGGAGCGCGTGCACGAGCGTGCGGACCTCGACCGGGTCGGGCGCATGACCGTGGGCCTCCTCGAACTCGACGATGATGCCGTCTGCCCGATCGACCGTGGCGCGCGGGAGGCGGCACACCAGCTCTTCTTCTTCCGTCAGGCACAGACCAAGCGTTGTGGTCCACTTTCGAGTCTCACCGGGGGCGAGCTTGCCGAACACGAGCTCACGACCGTCGAACAAGCCATTGTCGCTGCTGGTCGTGGCTCGCAACTGATACAGCGTGTGCTTGCCCTCGTTGGTGACCTCAACCTCGAGCGAGAGCGGATCGCCCGCCTGCACCGGTTTGTCCGTCGCGCTCGTTCTCGCGACGACGCGCACCTTGCTCGCACCTTGGTCCCGGCCGACATCCCAATCGACCCCGAGCTTCTCGAGATCGCGCACGACCTTCTCGTTCTCTTGCTTCTGGACGCGCTCGATGATGGGCTTCGATTCGCGAAGCATTTGCGGCCGCTTCACGGACTTCGCGTTGAGCACCAGGTTCTTCGAGAACCGAATCAGGAAGTTTTCCTTGTCCTCGTTTTCTTCCTCCTCGGGCTCCGACTCGATCAGTCGCTGGCGAAGCTCACGGTTGAGGTAGTAGCCCATCACTACGGAAGGGCGCTGACTATCTGATGCACTCTCGTGCGTGAGATGGGCATCGAGGTCCGCCTCGCGCTGGTAGAACTGGTTGACCTTGAGATCCATGTCGTCTTTGTCGACCGTCATCGGGCTGATCGCGATGTCCGGCACAATGCCGACGCCTTGGATCGAGACGTCGCCGGGCGTCAGGTACTGCGCCACCGTCAGCTTCAGCGCCGACTCGTCCGGGAGTGTGTAGAGGACCTGCACGGAGCCCTTGCCAAAGCTCTGCTCTCCGATGATGAGCGCGCGGTCGTGATTCTTGAGCGCGCCGGCGACGATCTCGCTGGCCGAGGCGCTCTGGGCGTTCATCAAAACGACCATCGGGTAGGGCGGCTGCGTGCCGTCCCGCGTCGCGTACTTCTCCTCCCGCTGGCGCGGGTCCTGCGAAGACGTGGTGACGATCGGACCGCCTTCAATGAAGGTGTCCGCGACCTGAACCGCCTGATCGAGCAGGCCACCTGGGTTGCTGCGAAGGTCGAGCACGAGGCCGCGCATCTTTTTTCGATGAAGCGCGTCGAGCGCCCGCCGGAGATCGGTTTCCGTATTGCCCTGGAAGTTGTTGATCTTCACGTAGCCGACCGAGTCACGGAGCATCCGGTGCTCGACCGACTCGATGTGAATGATGGCGCGGGTTAGCTCGACTCTGCGAGGCGCGCCCCAGTTGCCTGCCTTGTTCCGGCGTCGGATGTAGATGCTGACTTTGGTGCCGGCCTTGCCGCGGAGCCGATCGACGGCCCCGCTGAGCGGCATGTTGAGCGTGGACTCGTCCTCGATCTTGACGATGCGATCGCCGCGCTCGAGCCCGGCCTTCGACGCTGGGGTGCCGTCCATGGGCCGAATCACCGTCAGATGCCCATCGCGAATGGAGATCACGATACCGAGACCGCCAAACTGACCTCGCGTGCTGGTGCGCATCTCCTTGTAGAGGTCGGGCGGGAGCAAGGTCGTGTGCGGGTCCAGCGTCTTGAGCATCCCCTTGATCGCGACGTACTCCACGTCGCGAAGCTCGATGTCGTCCTCGTCCTTCAGCTCCTCCTGCAGGAAAGTGAAGACCTCACGAAACCGGCCCGCCAAGTCCCACGGGCTCGCCACGTCGGAGACCTTGAACTCGCTCTCGGAGCTGTTGACCTGAACCTTGAGTGTCTCGGCGCCGTCTTGATAGTGGACGAGGACCGGGGCGATGTCCTGCTGGATCGCGTCCAGCCCGGCGAGCATCATCCGCTTGTGATCGATGCGGCTCGGGTCGACGTAGTCGTTGTTCACCTCGTGGATGACCCGATTCATGACCTGTAGCTTCTTCAGGTCCCAAGGGGTCTTGTCGCGTGCAGCCAGGGCGCGCGGCGAGGTGTCGATGTCGATTTCCAGGCCGTTCTCGACCGGCCAACCGAACGAAATGGTGAACGCCGCAAGGACGACCACTAGGCCAAGCAGGGGCTTCCAAAGTCTTCTCATATGTTTTTCAGGGGCAAGGGGGAGCAGGGGGGGAGTCTGACGAGTGTAACCCCGTTGGGCCGCGGGGCCAATTGCGTCTGTTCTTTCCTAGGGTTATCGCATCCGCGTGCCAGAGCGAATCCTCCGCCAGCAAATCGCCAGCCCTGTGCTCGATATTTGTAAGGAGCTCCGCAAAGTGGGGGAGCGCGCCTGGGTCGTGGGGGGCTGTGTCCGGGACACCCTGCGAGGTGAGCGGGTCAACGACTGGGATGTGGCCACCACAGCGCTGCCTGCGAAGGTGCAGAAGACCTTCCGTAAAGTGATCCCCACGGGCATCGACCACGGAACCGTCACGGTTCTTTGGAAGGGCGAGGGGTTCGAAGTGACGACGCTTCGCGGGGAGGGGACCTACTCGGACGGGCGGCGCCCCGACAACGTGGTCTTCGTCGGCGACATCGACCAAGACCTCGCCCGTCGCGACTTCACCGTCAACGCCATCGCGTACGACCCGGTCGACGGCCACGTCGTGGATCCGTTCGGCGGTCTCACTGACATGAAGCACAAGGTGCTTCGGGCCGTCGGCAACCCGAGCAAGCGATTTCAGGAAGACGGCCTCCGCATTCTTCGCGGCGCCCGCTTCGTGGCGACGCTCGGGTTCGAGCTAGAGGAGGATACCGAGGCGGCGTTCGGCGGCGCGCTCGACACCTTCCGCAAGGTGAGCCCCGAGCGCGTGCGCGAGGAGTGGCTCAAGGCGATGAAGGCGAACGCGCCGTCGCGGGCGTTCGAGGTCATGCGGCGAACCGGCATCCTCGAGGTGACGTACCCCGAGCTTCTCGAGCAGGTCGGTTGCGAGCAAAACCAGTGGCACGCCTACGACGTGTGGAATCACACGATGCGGGT
>JBATLA010000741.1:0-3530 GCA_049669945.1 Polyangiales bacterium
GCTCGCGCTTGGCGGCGCCTTTGGCCCCGGGCTTCGCCCTGCGGGCTCGCGCTACCGCGCACAGCGTCAGCGTCAGCGTCAGCGTCAGCGAGGGTGCCTAGCTCAGCCCCTCCAGAAAACGGACACCGGTCGCCACCCCGAACCCAGTCCCCCCCTTGGGCATCCGGCGGTGGGCGCTTTCCAGGAACGCCGGACCGGCGATGTCGAGGTGCATCCAAGTGGTTTCCTCGGTGAACTCCTTCAGGAAGAGCGCGGCGGTGATCGAGCCACCGTAGCGACCTCCGATGTGTTTGAGATCGGCGATCGGGCTCTTGAGCGAGGCGCGGAGCTCGGAATCGAGTGGCATGCGCCAGAACGATTCACCTTCCGCGTCCGATGCGTCGAGATATGCCGAAGCCAGCTCGTCGTCGTCGGTGTAGAGCGCTGCGCGGTACGGGCCAAGCGCGACCATGCACGCGCCGGTGAGCGTCGCGTGATCGATCATGTAGTCGGGCTTGAGCTTGCGCGCCGCCCAGGTGAGCACGTCGGCGAGCACCAAGCGGCCCTCGGCATCGGTGTTGATCACCTCCACCGTCTTGCCCTCGAGTGATTTGTAGATGTCGCCAGGCCGGTAGGCTTTGGCCCCAGTCATGTTCTCGGTGGAGCCCACCACCGCATGAACCTCGACAGGCAACTTCAAGCGGGCCGCCGCAAAGACGATGCCGAGCGTCGCAGCCGAACCCGCCATGTCGCACTTCATGTCCACCATCGAAGGCCCGGGCTTGATGCAGAGGCCACCAGCGTCGAACGTGAGGCCCTTGCCGACGAAAACGACCTTCTTCTTCGGCCGCGTCGGCTTGTAAACGACGTGAATGACACGGGGCTCGATCGCGCTGCCCTTGTTGACCGCGAGGAGTAGGTTCATCCCTTCCTTCTCGATACGCGCCTTGTTCCAGACGCGGCACGAAAGGCCGAGCTTCTTCGACTCTCGAGCCGCCGCCTGTGCAAGCGTTACTGGATTCAAATCGTTCGGCGGGGCATTGACCAGATCGCGGGCGAAGTTGACGCTCTCGGCCACAGCCTTGCCGGCGCGGATTGCCGTGGTGAGGCCGCGCGCGCTCTTGGGTGCCCCGAGGAGCACTGCGGATTTCAGGGTCTCGGCGGCAGCCTTGTCTGTCTTGTACTGGGTGTAGCGATAGGTACCGTTGACCAGCCCCTGCGATGCGGCTCGAACGGACTCTGGCGTCACTTCCGGCAGCTCGATCGCTGCGCTCTTCTGCGCGCGCGCGATCCGGGCCACTGCGTGACCCATCTTCCACGCGATCTTCTCAGCGTCTTTCTCCTGGCCGATTCCTACCAGCAGTAGCCAGCGAGCCTTCGCCTTGCCGCCGGCCGCCACCTTCAGCGTTTGGGTGCGCTTTGCTTCGAAGCGCTCGTCCGCAGCAAGGGGTTTGATGCTGCCCTTGCCCGTCGCGGCTTCGATGCGGCCGAGCGCACGTCCGAGCCGCGTCTTTCCCGAGGCGACTGCGATCGCGACGATGTCTGCGGTGGACTTGTCCCAAGTGCCTTCAGAAAGTGAAATCCTCATCTGACTCCTTCCAACTTGCTGCGCGGGATAGTGGAGCCTGGCGGCCGCCGTCGCAAGGGACGGCGTGCGCCGGCCAGTGCGGTGGAGCTGCCTGAGATCGCTGTGATGAAGGCCGGCACCGGTCGTGCATCGAGCACCGGACTCAACCCCAAGCAGGAGGACACATGCTCGAAGATAGTAAAGTGAAGATCGCCTACACGGTCGTGGAGCGCGACAAGGACGGCCGCCAGTTCTGGGTGCGCGTGGGCGCTGCGTTCGTGAATCGTGACGGGAGCCTCAACGTTCGACTGGATGCCATGCCGGTCAACGGAAAGCTGCAGATCCGTGATTACCAACCGCGCGACACGAGCTCCGGGGAACGAGCCGCATGAGTAGGCGCGTTTTGGCCGCGGTTCTGGCCGCGCTGACGTTGGCGGCGCCTGGCATCGTAAGCGCGACCGGAGGGGTCCCTCCGCCGGAGCATGGTCCGCCTACCGAGGCACGCGATGAGCGGATCAACATCAACGAGGCAGAGGTCGAACAGCTCGTCACCCTGCCTGGGATCGGGCCATCTCGGGCGCAAGCGATCATCGCAGAGCGCGAGAAGCGTAGATTTCGCCGGGTCGAAGACATCATGCGCGTGCCCGGCATCGGTCGAAAGACGCTCGGGCGTATCCGCGCATCGATCCGCGTCCGATAGGGCTACCCAGCATCGGCCGGACAGCCTAGGGTCTCGGCATGCCGCCGGCGATTCAGGTGCGGGAGGCGCGCGACGATGACCGTGACCCTCTGTTCCGCTTTCACAAACGGCTCTACGAAGCCCACCGCGATCGGGTCGTCGCCCGGGAAGACCTTCCGCTCATCGCCTACCGCGACTACGAGCGGATCCTGGCCGACGACCTGAGCGCCCTCATGCGCGACCGGAACGCCCACGTCTTGCTGGCTGAATCGGAAGACACGGCGGTCGGATACATCACCGGGCGCATCACGGCCGAGTCGCGGCGGGTCCTGCCGCGAAGAGGCGTCGTCGAGGACTGGTACGTCGAGGAGAGCGCTCGGGGCGCGGGGGTCGGAACGTTGCTCCTTCACGAGCTCGAAAGGCGGTTCGTCGCCGCAGGGTGCCAGCTGATCGAGTCCGCAACCTGGTCCGGAAACGAGGGCGCCCGCCGCGCCCACGACGCACTTGGATTTCGAGAGATCCGGGTGATCTATCGGAAGCTGGTCTAAGCGCGCGAGCCCTAGAGGGACGCGAGCCGGAACGGCGAAGCCCGGTGCGAAGCGCCGCCAAGCTCCAGAGGGGCGCGAGCCGGAACGGCGAAGCCCGGCTCCAACGGCGCCGCCAAGCCTGAGCGAAGCGACCGCCGCGGAGGCACGCTGCTCACTCGCGTGAGAGTGATACTAGGACTACGGGTGGGGGTGGGCGGGTCGGATGTAACTAAACCTCCCGACGCCAATCGCCGTTCACTGGCACTGGCACTGGCACTGGCACTGGCACTGGCACTGGCACTGGCACTGGCACTGGCACTGGCACCTCTCGAGACTTGGGGGATCGCTTGTCCTTGGTTTTGGGTTTGCCCCCACCGGGGTGAGGACAAACCCAAAACCAAGGAGTCGCTATGGGACCTAAGTCAAACGTGTATGTCAGAGCTTTGGAAGTCGTGCGGGAGCTTCGTCCTCTCGTGGATGCGGTGCAGAAGCGGGATCGGAAGTTGGCCGATCAGCTTCGGCGAGCTGCGCAGAGTGTCGTGTTGAATATTGCGGAGGCGCGGGGGAACCGGGATGGGAATGCGCGGTTGCGGTTCTCGACCGCGTGCGGGTCTGCGAAAGAGACGCGCGCGGCGCTCACGATTGCGAGCGCATGGGGCTACATCGACGCGCGAAGAGTCGCGCCGCTCGACCAAGAGCTCGACGAAGTCTGCGCCATCACTTGGGTCCTCGGCCGAACCGGCTAACGTGAGCCGGAACGGCGAAGCCCGGCTCCAAC
>JBATLA010000742.1:0-3568 GCA_049669945.1 Polyangiales bacterium
GTTCGCGTGTTCTACGACCGCCCCGGTGAGGCGCACAATGACGAGGCCATCGCAATCCTGGGCGGTTTTCCGGAGATCGTGGCGCGCTACGGCCTCGTTCGCGGGGGCGTCGTCATCGCGCCGGAGCTCACTGTGCGGGTTCTCTACAAGGCGCGCTGGAACTCGATCCACCGGCAGCCTTTCGTCGATGGGTTTTCCACGGTCGAATTGCAGGCCTACTGGGGCTGGATGGCGCTGCACGGCTGGGGTCAGCCGCTCGACAAGCGCGAAACGGCGCTGCTCTCGTTTCGGGATGCAGGCGGAACGGGTACCGAAGAAGCCGCTGCTTTGTTCGACCTGCTCGGAGGGAGACCGGACCGAGCGGCGGCCTCGCTGCAGCAGCTCTACGCCTCGAGAGGCGAGCTACGCTTGCGAAACATGGCCCTCGGCGCGCTCCATGCTGCCCTTTTGCAGGCAGGCGCCCCATGATACGACCGGAAGAGTGGACAGCAAAAACGCAGTCTCGTAGCCTCCCGGTCCTGGTGCGGAAGTTGAGTCTCACTTGAAAGTCGACCTCCGGAAGACCCTCTTCATCCTTCCGAATCTCTTCACGCTTTCGAGCGTGCTCTGTGGGTACTACGCGATCCTCATACTGTCCGAGCGGCAGACGAGTGACGACTTCTATCGCGCCGCGCTCCTGATCATCTTCGCGCTTTTCTTCGACGGCATCGACGGCCGTGTCGCGAGGCTCACCAAGACCCAGAGCCAGATCGGTGTACAGCTCGACTCGCTTGCAGACGTGATCTCGTTCGGCGTCGCGACCTCGGTCCTCGTGTACCACTGGTCGCTCTCGGAGCTCGGGACGGGTGGCATGCTGGTTGGCTTCGTATTCGTGGCCGCCGGCGCGATCCGCTTGGCACGCTTCAACGTCGCGTCCACCGACGACGACGGCCAACCCCACAAGCCCGGAAAGTACATACAGGGCCTTCCGATCCCCGCGGCTGCCGGCATCCTGATTTCGATCGTGGTCGCCAACCACCTCACGGGAAAACTCCCCTTCTCGCCGATCATCATCTCCACACTGGTCATCATGCTGTCGGTGTTCATGGTCAGCTCGATGCCGTTCCGCTCGTTCAAGGACCTTCGGCTCAACTGGCGAACGGTCCTGCTCATCTCGAGCGCTTTGGGCGTCACGGTATGGATCGCGTTGAAGGTCCACCCCTCGATGGCGTTGGTGTGGTTGTTGGCCGCATACGTCATCATCGGCATCGTCGAAAGCCTGATCGCGCTCATGAACAAGGCCCGAAACGGGATCGCCAAAGCAGGCGAGCGCCCACTCTAGTGAGACGAGGCGCGCGCCCGGCGCGCGGGATTCTCGTACACGGAGACGATGGGCACGCCGTCATAGACAAGTACGTGAACCGGCTTCGAGGTGCCGTACGCAACCCACGCCTGGTAGTCCACTTCGGCAAAGTGCCGCTCGTGGTGAACGAGAGCGAAGTCTGCTTCGCTCATGGATCGCGCGGCGCGGATGTTCCGGGGAACGACGCCATCGGCCTGCAGCATCGCCCAGGCGCCCGCAGTAGTGTCGCACAGCCAAACCGAGCCCCCGTCTGGAAGCTCCGCGACCAACCATTCGGTGAGGCTGCCGGTGGTGAAACCCCAGAACTGCCGATTCATCCCGAGGTCGGCTGCCCCGGGCACGCCACCGGCGACCGGCATGTAGTGGGAGAGGCCAAACGGGTGACTGTGGCGTGTTTGGACGACTCCGGGGAGGAGGCAGAGGACGGCAAAGGCCACCGGAGCCCAGCGCCGTCCCATCCATGGGCCGAGCTCGGCGGGCTCTGAGACCGCGAGCAAGCCCCAACCGGCGAACAAGGTCAAGAACGGATACGCCGTGAGCCAGTGCTTCGTGCCGCCGAAAATCGGAGAGCTCGGAAGCGCGATCACGAGCAAGGGCGCCGCAAGGCAGCCGAACCAGAGGAGGTCGGTACGACGCGTCGTCGAGTCTCCGCGGCCCAGGCGCCACGGGGGCCGGAGCTCGCTTCGCCGCGAAACGAGACCGGCGCCAGCGAGCGCAAGCACGACGAGCGAAACGGTGAACAGCGTCATGACGAAAGGCGTCGATACGGGCAGGGGCGGCTCGAAGTAGCTGACGCCCATGAACTGATATGTGTAGTGGACGTGTCTCAGGTGAAAGCTGACGTAGGCGCCGATTCGGTCCCAGGTATCGTGCCAAAGCCATGGCCACATCCCGATGAACACGAGCGGGCCGATGATGAGCATGGAGGCGAGCCATGCCGGCGACGTGCGCCGTTCGATGCCCGCGCGCGCCTCGTCTGCGCGGAGCCACGCGAAGTGGATCAGGAAGACACCGGGTAGCATCCAGCTGTTGTGCTTCGTCGCGAGCGCGAGACCGAACACCAAACCGAGCACTGGAATCCAGCGTCGATCGCTGAGCGCCCGCCAGTAAGCATACGCGGTGAGCGTGGCGAAGAACGCGATTGGGACATCGAAACAGGCGAGGTGGCTGTGATAGAAGACCCGCGGCATCGTCGCGAACGCGAGGGACGCGAACAGGGCTCCTCGGCGGGCCATGACCGAAGCGCCCCACGCGTAGATCAGCCAGAGGAGCAGCCCTGAGGTGAGCATCCCAGGGAAGCGGAATGCGAGTGAGTCGCGCGGGAAGAGCCCGAGGTGGGCCTGGGCGAGCCAGCTCCACGCGAAGGTCAGCTTCATCAGCGCGGGGTGCTCCCAGTTGTACCGCCAGGCCGGATCGATGCGGCTCTGGTCGAGGGCGGCGAGCGGGTCGGTGACGAGCTCGGATAGCCAAGCGGCGATGTTCTTGGCGGCGTGGACGTAGAAGCTCTCGTCGCGCGACATCGCCAAGTCTGGCGCCGTGTAGAGGAGGACTGCTACGTACCCAAGGCACAAAGCCGCTCCGATCGCGTGATCCCGTCGAGTGAGCCTGCGCGCGTCAATCACGACCGAGCTCCGCTTGGGTCGAGGCGGCAAAACAGAAGAGCCGCGCGAACGGCTCGGCCGTCGTGGTTTCGAATCGGACCGTTGCGAGCGAACCTTCGCGGTCCGAGGTGTCGATGTCGAGGCCGGACCAGCCGTCTCCGTCGTGGTGAATCCATTCCGCCGCGAGCTCGTCGTCGATCCACACGCGGAGCGTAACAGGCGCGTACGCGCGGCGGCGGGCGATCTGGTAGTCGACGCCACCTCGTACGACGAGCCGTCGCCCAATCGGCACATGGTCGAAGGTCGTACGCACCGGGTCCGGCCCGGCGGGGTGCTGCCAGATGCAGCGCCGCGGTTGCAGCTCGAGATCCGCAAGGACCGTAGGGCCTACCCACAGCCATGCGCGCTCTTGATCACACGCGAAGCGGTAGGCCGGCCTCATGGGGCCTCGCTCGAGACCACCCTGCGCCTGGCGCCCTTGCGTCCACGGACAAGGGAGAGGACCCTCTCCCGTTTCGAGCTCGACGCGCGCATGTTCGATCTCCGCGACGAAATCGTAGAGGATCTTCGGGGATCGAGCGGGCCACATGCGGACCCGCACGCCGCCGAAGTCCCGTTCCAGGGC
>JBATLA010000743.1:0-4516 GCA_049669945.1 Polyangiales bacterium
AGGTCGAACGTGCCCCAGTGGACGGGCATGAAGAGCTTCCCTCGGACGAGCTCGTGGGCCACGATCGCTTGCTCCGGGCCCATGTGCACGTCGACCCACAACGGGTTGTAGGCGCCCGTTTCGATCATCGTCGCATCGAACGGTCCCAAGCGTGTTCCGATTTCTTCGAGCTCAGGAAACATGGCGGTGTCTCCGCTGTAGTACACGCGGTGTTTGGGACCTTGTATCGCCCAGCCTGACCAGAGCGTCTTGTCCTGGTCCGAGAAGGTGAGCGAGCGGCCCGAGGCGTGCCGGGCCGGCGTTGCGATCAGCGTCAACTCGCCCACCTGGACCTCGCCCCACCAATCCCGTTCGACGATCCGATCGGGGGACACGCCGAAGTGCTCGAGATGTGCACCCACGCCGAGGGGTACCGCGTAGAGCGGGACTCGGTCACCAAGCGCGATCACAGTTTCGTGATCCAGATGGTCGTAGTGGTCGTGCGAGATGACGACCGCATCGATCTCGGGGAGCTCATCGAGGGGCAATGGAGCGGCGTGAAACCGCTTGGGGCCCTGGGACGCGAAGGGCGATGCGCGCTCGGCCCAAACGGGGTCGACAAGAACGCGATAGCCATCGATCTCGACCAGGAGCGTCGAGTGGCCTAGCCAGGTGATGCGCAAGCCGCTCCGCGGCGCCGTGCTGAAGTCGCTTGCTTTCCTGACCGCCACGGGCAGTGCGCTGTTCGGCTCGGTCTGATCGGGTCGATTGAACCAGCTCATGAAAATCGGCCCGAGGCGAATGTCGCTCCGTGGCAGCGTGTTGACGAACTTCCCATCCTGCCAGTTGGGGGAAGCCTTCATTTGGGCGAGGCGCTGGTCCTTGGGCTTCGCGCCTACCGCTGAGTAAGCCCCCATCAAGGGTGGGGCGAAAGCCAGTGCCGCCAAGCCAACGCCGGGGGCGAAAAGGCGAGAGGCTTTCCACTGTCGGGAGCTCATCGCGCGATTCTCGCCCGACTCAGGCCGCGCCGCCAGGGACTTCGGTGGCTCGCTGGCGCAAGGCACGTACCGCGCGGCCCGCGGCTCGTTCATTCTCTCGGCTGAAGACCGACGATGGAAGTGGGAGGTCTGGATCGACGTAGATGCTGAAGTCGATCTCAGTGGCCGCCCCATCATTGACTGGCGTCAGCCTGAAGGTCGCGTTGAAGGCATTGATGTTCCCATCGACGAGCCGGCCTTCGACGATCCGGGAATCGCCATCGCGGGCGCGCTCAGCGAGGTTGAGCTGACCGTACAGCGTGTACATCCCTCTGGCGACGCTGACTTCCATGTAGACCATCGCCTTGCTTCCGCGCTGAGCCAGCACCTTGGACCTCGTGAAGTTCGGCATGAACTTCACGTAGTTGGCGTAGTCGAGCACGATGGGAAGGACCTCATCGATCGGCTTGTCGACGACGATGACCGCGCGACCCGCCGCGATGTTCGAGCCCTCGGATGGGATCTGTGCGGTGAAGATGCCCGCGTTCTCCTCGTGGGCCTCGAGCGCTGCCGCGTGGCCAGGGACGCTGCCCATCGACAAAGCGGCCAAGAGCGCTCCGGCCATGATGGACTTGAGCAGGGGCTCTCGCATTGCGTTGGATGAATGGGACATGGTGAGGTTTCCTCGATCTTTCCTGGCTGGGAACTTAGGGCTTGCCTGTCGGCTCTCAACCATTACACTGCACAGTGTAGTTTCCTTCTCGGAGGGGTCAAGAAGAAAATGCACTGCACGGTGTAGTTTTAGGCTAAGTCTATGGAAATACAAAGAGAATCAAGGGTCGACATCAAGCGCGAGACCATTCTGGAGGCGGCGACGACCGCGTTTAGGGACGAGGGGTACGAGTGCGCCAGCATGGATCGCATTGCCGAGGGTGCCGGAGCTTCCAAGCGCACGGTCTACAATCACTTCGGCAGCAAGGAGGGGCTCTTCGAGGCCGTGGTGGAGCGGCTCTTCGAAGCCGCAGCGGCGTTGAAACGAGTCGAGTGGGACCCGGACCGTCCTCTTGAAGACCAACTATCGGACTTTGCCCGGGCCAAGACCCTCGTCGCGGAGGACCAGGCTTCGCGCTGCCTCGCCCGCGTCGTGTTGGGCGTCTACGTCAAACAACCGGAGCTGATACAAGGTGTCCTGGCGCGGGCCGCCGACGACGAGAAGGCGCTGGTCGTTTGGATCCGCAAGGCAGACCAGGCTGGGCGCCTGACCGTTCCCGATCCCGAGCGCGCGGCGAGCATGTTTTGGGCCATGGCCAGCGGAGCGCTGTTTTGGCCTCAGCTCTTGGAAGGTCCGATCGACCCCGCAGAGCGCGAGGTCATCATGGGCGAGGTCGTGCAGATGTTCCTGGCGCGCTACCGCTCCGCTTCTGGCTGATCCGCATTCTCCCTGTGCGCTTCTTCTTCGCTTGGTTGTCCGGGATCGCGTCCCATCCAATTCGCCATCGAGGTGTCGGCGCCAAAGAGGTGGGACATCTTGTCGTAGAGCCCCGTCGGCAACAGGTCGCGCAGTAGCGGAGTGAGCTTCACCATGAACGGCTCGAGCACGTGGACCTTGTTGCGCTCCACGGCCTGGACGACCTTCTCGGCAAGGTACGCGGGTTCGAGAATACTGGTCGCCTTTGGCGCTTCGGCACCTTCGAACATGCCCGTGCCGATGTAGCTTGGGCAGACGATCGTGTGGTGCACGTGGTCGTGCCCTTGCACATGTAGCTCAGCGCGAATCGACTCACCGAAACCGATGACCGCCCACTTGCTCGAAGCATAGGTCGAACCGTAGGGAAGGCCAATGAAGCCCGACGCGCTTGCGATGTGTACCAAGTGCGCCTCCGGGCGCGCGACGAGGTCGTCGAGAAACGCGTGGGTCATCGCAACCAAGCCGAGGACGTTGACCTCGTAGGTCTTGAGGTGATCGTCCAGCGAGACCTTCGTGAAGGGGCCGCCGAAGACGACGCCGGCGTTGTTGACCAACACGTCGATGGGTCCCACTTCCGCGGCGACCTGCGCGCGCATGGCGGCGATGCTTGCGGGGTTGGTGACGTCGACCTGAAAACCTGCGGCGACGATGGCGCGCTCTTCGAGGCTGGCCTTGGCCTCCGCGAGCTTCTCTTCGTTGATGTCCGCGATCACGACATCTGCGCCGCGCTGGGCGAATTTGATCGCCATTTCGAAACCAATGCCCTGGGCGCCGCCTGTGATCAGTACCCGCTTGCCGTCCAACTTGCTCATGGTGAGCGGATGGTAGCAGGAGTCTCGGCGTCCGGGGCGATCTGGAGCTCGACGCGTGCGGTTTGATTGGGCGTGAGGATTTCCACTGTTTCCGTCTCCGTCTCCGTGTCCCAGCTCGAGGTGCAGCCGGCGGGCTCCTCGCACCCCGAGAGCGACCAACCCCCGGGGTCATATGACCAGTCGGTTCAACCGAGCATCATGCGGTGGCCCAAGTCGAGCAACTCGCGCCGAAGCTGATCGGCACCGGGCCATTCGGGAGCGAAGCCCCAGCCGCCGTCCGGAGAATTGGAAACGCCGCCATCCGTGCAAGCGGAGAGCGGCGTTGTCGTCGCGAGTAGCCCGATGAGCCACGCTGACCGGCAAGGAAACCAAGTCGACGCGCGGCTCATCGCGTGCCCCTACCCCTCGGGAGGAAGCAACACGGTGTCGACGACGTACACGATTCCGTTCGATGCTGGGATCGAGGCGATGATCGTTGCGTCGTTGATCTTGATGACGTCGCCATCGACATGCACCGTCGTCTTCTTGCCGTTGGCCATGCCGAGGGTCTGACCATCCTTGAGCCAGCTCTTCTCGAGCGCCGACGTCGTGACGTGGTACTGCAAGATCTGGCGAAGCGTGGCCACATTCTCGGGCTTCACCAGGTTCTCGACGGTACCTTCCGGCAACTTCGCGAACGCTTCGTTCGTCGGCGCGAAGACAGTCAGCGGCCCAGAAGCCGCGACCGACGTCACGTAGTCGGCGGCCTTGATCGCGGCGACCAGCGTCGTGTGATCCTCGGAGCGGATCGCGATGCTCACGATGTTGTTCTCGTTCAGCGGAGGAACGTTGGATACCTCCTCAGCGGGTGCCGGCTCAGCGGGTGCCGGCTCAGCGGGTGTCGCTTCCTGCTTCTTGCAGCCGAGTGCGAGCAGCCCGCAACCCAGGGCTCCAATGACCATCACTCTCAAAAAACCTCTCATCACGTCCTCCCCATCTAGGAAGCGCCTCCAAGCGCGTGCGGAGTATAGACACAGCGTTTCGGGCTAGGAATTCGAAAAAGCCCGTTTCGGCGACTCGCGCAAATCCTGCGTTCGTCTGGTTTTTGGCGCAGATTTTTCTCTCGCCAGTGCCTTGCCCAAGGAGCCGGTGCGCCTAGACTCCCGCCGAACGAGGAGGCTTTATGCGCGTGAAACTCATTGGATTGTTGCTCGGACTGGTCATTGGAATCTCGGGGTGCACCTCGAAGGAGGCTGCGCCCGCCGAGCCCAAAGCCGCCGAGCCCGCGCCCACGCCTGAAC
>JBATLA010000744.1:0-9135 GCA_049669945.1 Polyangiales bacterium
GCGTCCTGCCGGGGTCCGGCGAAGGCTCGTGCACATCACTGACGCCCACCGGCACACCGGTCAGCGTCCGCTGGTCGAGGATGTAGGACTCCTGCGCGCGCAAGCAACGGATGCTCTGAGTGAGACGGCGACGCTCGTCGTTGCGCAACGCGTCGAACGCGATCCCCATGCCGACGGCGTTGGCGTCTCCGGGGCGCGCTCGGAGCTCGACCCGCTGGACCCGGCCCGCGACGCAAAGCGGTTCGTCCCAGTCGGGCGGGGAGAAGGTCAACGTCACTTCGGTGCCGATCTCGAGAAGCAGCTCGGTCTGGATCCAGAGCCCGTTCTCGCTCACTTCGACGGCGCGGTGTGAGATCGCCTCGCCCCAAAGCGCGGAATACACCTCGCACTCTAGATCGACGAGCCTTCGCACCGCCCTTCGCGCTTCGCGTTTGGCCCCAAACTGGCGAGCAGCCATACCCTCGCTTGTATTTCAGCGGGCCCCAGGGCGGCAAGTTACGGGTCGAGAACGACGGCTTGCCCGGGTTCGAGCACGTAGCGTGATTGATCCCAGGTTCCCGGGGTGGCCGTCACGGGCCCGTCACCGACCTCGAACATCCAAAGTCCCTCGCGCCCCGCATGAGTCGTGCTCCCAGCGCAGCACATCGACAAGGGCGTCTCGGGTACGCGCACGTGATAGCGCCAGTGGATGTGCCCGTGAACGATGACGCCCTTCGCCGCACACGCGCTCGCGCGCAGCAGCGCATCCGCATTTTCGAGGCCGTGCGCGGGCCGGTCGGGCCTGCCGGTTCGGAGACGTGGCGCGTAGTGCGTCGCGATGATCACAAAACGGTCGCGAAGGCGGGCATCATCCAAGATCCGAATCAGGGCCTCGATCTCTTCGTCGCGGATGCGGCCACTCGAATGCGTAGGTTTCGGGTTTGCGCGCGCGCTATTGACCCCGACCAGCGCCAGGCCCTCGGCCGGAAACCACACCTGCGGCCATACGCCGTCGACGGCATATTCGGGAAGATCGTTCTTCATCAGCCCGCCGAAGTGATGGTCCCACCAGCCCGCTTCGACGGTATCTCGCAAGTATAAGTCGTGGTTGCCGGGCACCGTGAAGAAGCCCATGGGCGCCTGGGTGAGTGGTTCGATCACTTTGCGGGCGTAGGCGAGCTCCGGCTCCGTTCCAAGGGCGGTGTAGTCGCCGGTACAAACGATGAGATCGACGCCCTGCTCTTTCGTAAAGGCGGCAAGCGCCTCGACCTTCGTCTCGGCCTGCGCGAACGCTTTGCGACGCCGAAGCGCGAGGTTCGCATAGCCGACCACCCGCTTGTTGAGGAACGCCGTGAGCGGAACGCCTGGAAACCCGTCTTCGAGATGCAGGTCGCTTACGTGCAGCACCCTCGTCACGGCCATTGCGCCGTCGCTTCCAAGCCCGCGCCCTCGTCTAGGCCAAAGCGGACATTCAGGCACTGAATGGCTTGGCCGGACGCGCCTTTGACGAGATTGTCGATCGCGCTCATCGCGACGATCGTGCCGCTGTTCGGTTCCTGCGCATACGCGACGTGCACGCGGTTTGAGCCGCGCACCCACAGCGTATCGGGATGCTGCCCAACCTCCAGGACGTGAACCGATGAAGAGTCTGCGTACATGGCGCGCGCTGCTTCGGTGCACACCTCGGCGGTGAGGCTCCCCGCGGCGGGTTGGCAGTAGCACGTGGCCAAGATCCCCCGCGACATCGGTACCAGGTGCGGGACGAACGTGATCCGTACCGCGTCGCCCGCCAAACGGCCAAGCTCCTGCTCGATCTCCGGTCCGTGGCGATGTGCGCCGGCCTTGTAGGCGCGAACCCCCTCGGCGACCTCGGGGAAATGCGTGGCGCCTGAAAGACCGCTGCCCGCGCCGGACACACCGCTCTTGGCGTCGACGATGATCCCCTCCGTCTTGATCAAGCCGCTGTTCACCAACGGTGCCAGGGCCAGGGTCGCCGCGGTCGGATAACACCCGGGCACCGCAATTAGATCGGCCCCGACCAGCTCTTCGCGATGCAGCTCGACCAGCCCATACACCGCCTCGCTCAACCTTTCGGGGACCGGATGCTTGCCGTACCAGGCCTCGTACACCGATAGGTCGTCGAATCGAAAGTCCGCAGACAGATCGAGTACTGGCACGTCTCTGTCGCGGAGCGCACTCACGGCCGCCGCGCTGGCCGCATGAGGCAGCGCGCAGAACGCAACGTCGGCAGACTTCGCGATGACGTCCGGATCGAACGGCTGCACCACTCCCCCCATCACGCCCTGAAGGCTCGGCAGGACCTTGTCGACGGGCTCGCCAGCCGTCGTGTTGCCGACGATGGCCGTGAGCTCGATCGAAGGATGACCCAGCGCAAGACGCACGAGCTCGGCCCCGGTGTAGCCGGTCCCGCCTACGACGGTTGCGCGTATGGGCTTGTCGGTCATCTCCTCATCTCCATCCTGATACTGACTTGTGGCGCGTCCATGCCATTAAGCAAGAAAGCCGCGGCACGAAAGGCGCCGCGGCTTTGGAATCGCAATGCGAAGTGCTCAGCGCTTCGAGTACTGGAACTTCTTGCGGGCGCCCGGCTGACCTGGCTTCTTACGCTCCTTCTTACGAGCGTCGCGGGTCAGGTAGCCGGCCTTCTTCAGCGTCGGCTTGGTGGTCTCGTCCATGAGCACGAGCGCGCGAGCGATGCCGTGACGCACGGCCTCGGCCTGCGAGGACACGCCGCCACCGTTGACGTTGACCTGCACGTCGTACTGCCCCTGCTTCTCTAGAAGCGCAAAGGGCTGCATCGCGATGATCCGGAGAATCTCGCGCGGGAAATAGTTTTCGAAGGTGCGACCGTTGACCGTCACGGTGCCTGCGCCCTGGCTGAGGAAGACGCGCGCGATCGCGTTCTTGCGCTTGCCAGTGCCGTAGTGACGTCCGTCGATGACTTTTGCGTGTGTCATTCAGTAATCTCTCGAATCAGAGGGGAAAGGGCTCGGGCTTTTGTGCCACATGTGGGTGAGTCCCTTCCGGGTAGACTTTCAGTTTGCGGAACATCTGCCGCCCGAGGCTGTTCTTCGGGAGCATGCCCTTGACCGCCTTCTCGACGACGAGCTCGGGCTTGCGCTCTAGAAGATGACCCGCGCTCTCGGAGCGGAGGCCACCGGGGTAACCTGAGTGGTTGTGGTAAAACTTGCCCTCGAGCTTGTTGCCCGTGAGCTTTACCTGGGCGGCATTCGTGATGATGACGAAGTCACCGGTGTCGACGTGCGGGGTGAACTGAGCACGATGCTTCCCACGCAGGACGTGCGCCACTTTAGACGCAAGCCGGCCCAGCGGTTGGCCCGCGGCATCGACGACATACCATTTGCGTTCGATCTCCGACGCTTTGGCGCTCTGGGTAGCCATGATTCGCTCCTAAGACCCCGTTTCGGGGCGCGTTTCGTAGCCGCCGCCCCTATCGGTGTCAAGCGGGCAGAATTGGGGTAGAACAGCAAAGCGTGGGAATCCTTATCCAAACTAGGGGCGCAGCCCGACGGTATACGCCGAACGCCGCCGCAATGGCGATCGTCCTCGGAATGGGCCTGTCGGGCGCTTCCAACATCGCTGTGGCACAGGAAGGTCAAATCCAGTGCGCGGCGACCGAGAATGGAACCCCCAGCAACGGAACCGTGGCCGTCGAGCAGGGCGGGCGAACGGTGGCCAGCGGATCGTGCAGGCGCCCCCTCTCGGTCCCGGTGGGCAAGAGCAAAGTGACGGTCCGACTCGACGGCGCCCTCGACAACCCGGCACGAACCGTGGAAGTCGAAGTCACGGCGGGCCAGACGATGCAGGTCACCGTGGATTTCAAGACCGCGGTGCTCGAGGTGCGAATCGAGGCGAAGAGTCAGCAGGGCACAGGGCTCGTGGCCGTCGAGAAGGACGGCAAGCGGATTGGCACGCTCGGGAGCGGGGTCGCGGCTCGGCTGAGCGCGGGGGCTTACGAAGTCATCGTGCGACTCGGCGGCAAGGAGCAACGTTACCCGGTCGATCTACGTCCGGGGCAAAGCCGCGTAGTGCGCGCGCAGTTCTAGGCGAGGCCTCTAAAAAGGCGGAATGAAAGCCAAAGCGAGTATACTCGACCCGTTCTTGCACGCTGCTACGGTCTGACGGAGCGATGACGAATATGCCAGAGCTCGCGCAGCGTCCCGCGACGCCTGCGCCGTACGCCCCGAACGCCATCATGCGATGGCTCTACCGACGGTTCTTCGCCCACATCCGGGTCGACGAGAACTGGAGCCGGGGTGTTCGAGAGGCGGCGAGCCAGGGCGTGGTCGTCTACGTGATGCGATCGCTGTCGTTCCTGGACTTTCTGTGCCTCGACTTCCTGTTGAAGAAGTTCGGTTTGCCGCTCGTTCGGTTCGTGAACGACCTCGGGCTCTGGATCCTCGAGCCTTTCGGCAAGGGCGAACGGCGGCTCAGCCTGCGCCGCCAGATCCCGGAAGCCGAGGCACTGGAGCGGACTGTCGGCGACGGGTTCAGCGCGCTGCTGTTCCTGCGGCGGCCTCCCAAGCTCGGGACGAAGGCGCGGCGGGGCCGCGATCTCGACGTGGACCTCATTGCGACGCTCGTCGGCAAGCAAAGGGTTTGCTCGCAACCGATCCTCCTGGTCCCGCAAACGTTCGTATGGAGCAAGCAGCCGGAGACGGCGACACCGAGCCTCCTCGACCTCCTGTTCGGCCCGGTACAGTGGCCTGGCCGCGTACGCGTCTTCTTTCAGTTCCTGCTCAACTACCGAGACGCGAAGTTACGCTCCGGCGAGCCTTTTGATCTGCAGGCATTCCTCGAGAAGAACCCGGACCTCACCGATTCGGAAGCCGCCGACAAGGTCCGCTACGCGCTGCTCCGCCGCATGGAGCGAGACCGCGCGGTCGTCATCGGCCCAATGAAGAAGGCCACCGCGCGAATCCAGGACGAGATCCTGCGAAGCCCGCGGGTCCGCGGCCACATCGAGGCCTACGCCGAGGAAAAGGGGATTCCCTACTCCCGGGCCGAGGGGGTCGCGCGAAAGCAGCTGCAGAAACTCTGCGCAAAACAAAGCCTCTTCGTGGTCGACCTCATGCACCGCTTCCTCACATGGATGTGGTCGAAGATGTACGACGGCGTCGTGCTCGACAAAGAAGGGCTGGAGCGTGTTCGCGCCGCCGCCGGCGACGCCTCCCTAGTGCTGCTCCCGAGCCACAAGAGCCACATCGACTACTTGGTCTTGAGCGACCAGCTGTACGCCCACGCAATGGTGCCGCCTCTGATCGCGGCAGGTGAGAATCTAAGCTTCTGGCCGATCGGCTCCCTTCTCCGCCGCGGCGGCGCCTTCTTCATCCGCCGAAACTTTCACGGTGACAGTCTGTACCCGGTCCTCGTGCAGGCGTACATGCGGAAGCTCATCGCCGAGGGATTCACGATCGAGTTCTTCCTCGAAGGAGGACGCTCGAGAACGGGCAAGGCGTTGCCGCCGAAGTACGGGCTGCTTTCCATGGTAGTCGACTCCGCGACCCGACTCCGCCGAACGAACGTGAAGCTGGTTCCGATTTCGATCGGCTACGAGCGCATCATCGAGGAGCGGTCGTTCGTGCACGAGCTGTCCGGGGGCGATAAGCAGTCCGAGAACATGGGAGGGTTGCTCAAGAGCTCCAGCGTGCTGCGGTCCAAGTGGGGGCGACTCTACGTTCAGTTCGGCGAGATCATCGACTTCGACGAGTTCGCGAGCAACCTGGTGCAGCGCCAGGGCAGCACAGGCGCGACGATCGCCGAGATCGGAGAGCGGCAGCAGCGAGCCGCAGTTCGGGCGCTCGCGCACAAAGTGATGTACTCGATCAACGAGGTCACTGTCGTAACGCCCGCCGCACTCGTTGCGACCGCGCTCCTGAGCCACCAGAAACGCGGAATGACCCGCGAGTCGCTTCTGAGCGCATGCGAGTCGCTCATGAAGGCGCTCGAGAAGATGGGCGCACGCGTCGCCCATCAGCTTCGCGTCGGCGACGGGCGGATCCGGGAGGACACGATCGACGAGGCGCTCGCGCTGTTCCTCGATGCGCGCCTCATCGTGGCCCACGATACGGGGCCAGAACCCATCTACACAATTGATTCAGAGCGGCGCATCGCCCTCGAGTACTACCAAAACACGATCATTCACTTCTTCGTACCGCGCGCCTTGATTTCCGCCGCGCTTCTCATCGACAAAGAGGAGTGGGCGGCCCGAGCCCGGCTCAACGACCGCGTTCAGCAGCTCTCCCGCCTCTTCAAGCACGAGTTCATCTTTCGTACTGATGCAACCTTCGACGAGATATTCGACGACACACTCGGCGAGATGGCGAACGACGGGGAGATCGAGATTCGTGACGGGCACGTCCAAGCGACCGAAGGTCTGGCGCGCCACCGGCTCGAACGATACGCGGTCATGCTACAGACGTTCTTCGAGAGCTACCTGCTCGCACTTCGCGGCGCGGAGATAGTGCTCGACGGGCCGATACCGAAGAAGGATTGGTACAAGCGTACGCTGGCGCTCGGCCAGCAGATGTACTTGGCCGGCGAGATCGAACGCCGCGAGTCCCTGTCGAAGCTGAAGCTCGAAACCGCACTCAAGGCTTTGCAGGACTACAACTTGGTGCAGCTCAACGACGACATCCTCGAGCGCGGCGAGGGCGTCGAGGGTGTCGCGGACCTCCACGCGCTAGAGCCGAAGCTCACCGGCTTTCTTCGCTGAAGGCGCAAAGCTGCCGGCGCCCCAAACGCGGCAGGCATCTTGCAAGACGCAACGCGCGCACTTGTCCTCTTCGGGGCGGCTCGGACATTGGCGGGAGACGCCGAGATGGCAGAGTGCGAAGTCGTATTTCACCGGGTCCTCGGGGTCGAGTTTCCGAAGCTTGGCGGTGATCTCCTCAGCGGTGGCCCAACTCGCCGTGCGGCGGCTCGTCAGGCCGAGGTTCCGGCTGATCCGGTGAATATGCGTGTCGACCGGTATCACGAGGTCCGACGGCGGGATGGGCCAAAGCCCCAGGTCGACGCCATCTGCCGGACGGACCATCCAGCGCGCGTACAGGACCAAGCGTTTGCAGGCGCTGCCGGCTCTCGGATCACTGACGAGGTGTCGGGTGCTTCGATCGCGAGCGTCTCCACGAACCGCATCCGCGAAACAGGCGAGGCTCTCCCGGAAATCGCCATCTCGTCGATGGAAAGAACCGAATGCGGCTCCAAGGGTACCGTATTGTCGAAGGAGGTTACCCGCGCCGAAAAGCAAGCGGGCGAGGTGTTGCTCGCGATAGATTCTGTGGACGAATCCGTGTAGCCGAGCACGAAGGGTCCGCTCGTCGGCTTCGGAGACAAGCGCGGCCGGCTCGGGGCCGAGCGTTTCGAGGGCGAACTCGATGCTGCGACGAGCGGCAACGACGTTGCCGAACGCCAGACTGGCCGCCACGAGCCCCACGATCTCTTGATCGGCCGGGCTCGCGTAGCGGTGCACGACGCCGACTGGATCGCGGCTGCGGGTCGCCGCAGGATCGAAGTCGGCGAGTAGCACATCCAGGCGTTCACGAATAGCGTCCACGTCGCTTGGGTACTTGCTACATCGTCAGACTGTCCGCAATCGCCGAGACCGGTGCTCACGGAGTGCGACTTGACGGAGAACTCCTCCCAAGACGCTCCTCGCTCTTCAGCGTCAGCGCGTGACTTGCGGAACCGCATAAGTCCTGGCAATCATTGGAAACCGGTGTCTCCACCGGTCTATGTGTCAACTTGCCATGCCAAGCGCAATGACCAGAGGCAGCCTTCGCAAATGCGGCGTGTATGTGATCTCCATGCTTCTCGTGGTCTCCTTGGGTTGCGCGCGCAGCTCGTCGAACCAGCAAGCAACCACACCGGACCAACGAAGCACGGCGCGGCTCGACCTCGGGGTTCGTTTGACCGACGGACGCTGGCTCGAGCTCGGGGACCTGCGTGGTACCCCGGTGATGGTCTTCGTGTTCGCGACGTTCGATGCGGTCAGCCAAGCGTCGCTGAAATCGCTGCGGCCGTTCGTGCCGCAGCACCCGGAGGTGATCGTCATCGGCATTGCCGCTCAACCTCGCGCGTCGCAGCTGGTCGAGGCGTGGGCCTACGCGCTCGACCCGCCGTTCGTCGTCGGCGCTGATCCTGCCGGCAGCGTCGAGAACGGGGAGAGCATGCTAGGGAAAATCGAGGCGGTGCCAACCTACATCTTGTTTGACGCCGAGGGGCGCGAGCTCGACCGCACGACCGGCCTGCTGAGCGAGGGTGATCTCGCGAAGCTCGTGGAGCCGCTCTCCATCACTGGGCGCTAGCGATCGCCCGCGGTCCACAATGGATCGAGGTCTTTGGCGAATTGCTCTTCGAGCAGTCGGCGCACCTCATCCGCGGATTCACACCAAAGCGTATCCTCCGCGACCGAAGCCGCCCGCTTGAGATCCACGTTTCGGATGACCGCGCGCGCCAGCGGCAAAACACTCACCGGAACCGAAATCGACCGGACCCCCAATCCCAAAGCAAGACCGAGCGCGAGGGGATTCGCAGCCATGTCACCGCATAGCGAGCAAGGAATTCCAGCGCGATCGGCAGCCGCCACAGTACCTGCAATCAAGCGCAACACGGCGGGGTCGAGCGGCGTAGCTGACGCACGTCCATCGCTGCGATCGAGCGCCATCGTGTAGTGCGACAGGTCGTTGGTGCCAAGCGCAAAGAAGTCGGCGTGCTCGGCGAATCGGTCAGCGAGCAGCGCGGCCGACGGCACCTCGACCATCATGCCCACGGGAACAGCTGCGGCGCGCACGCCCTCACCTGCGAGCTCTGCCCTGCTCTCTTCGACGATCGCCTTGGCGCCGCGGAGCTCTTCGATCGTCGCCACCATCGGAAACATCAGCGAGACCGCCCCCTCCCCGCTGGCCCTGAGAACCGCTTTGATCTGCGTCTTCAACCAGCTGCGCTCGCGTGCCGGTAGATCGCTGGCGCGCATGCGCTTGTCGCCACGCCAATCGAACGTGCGAAACACGACGTGGTTGGGCGAAATGGCGCCGACCACGGACCGATAGACCTCGAACTGCTCGTCCTCCGATGGCGGCGCCGCCCGGTCCAGACACATGAACTCAGTACGGT
>JBATLA010000745.1:0-2370 GCA_049669945.1 Polyangiales bacterium
GGCTTCGAGGTGGCCAAACACCTTCTCGAGCACGCGCGGCGCCACGATCTGGAAACACCAATCTCGTCGACGTTCGTCGCCGTGTCCGAGGGTCGCATGAGCTCAAATGATGCTATCCAAGCCCTGATGGAGAGGCGCGTAGGCACGGAATGACCGACAGCTCGAATTTGGTTCTGTGGAGTTTCCCGACCCGGGTGCTGGCTGGTGAGGGCGCGGCGACCCAGTGCGCAAACGAAGCACACCGGTTGGGCGGAACGCGGGTGCTGCTGGTCGCAGACCGGGGAATCGAAGGAGCAGGGCTCCTCGAGCCGATCCGAAAGGCGCTCGACGAGGGCCGCTTGCCGCACACCTCGGTGATCGACATCTCCTCGAACCCACTCGAGTCGGAGGTGCTTGCCGCGGCGCGGGTGTTCAAGGAGTTCGAAGCGGACCTCGTGCTCGCTGTCGGAGGCGGAAGCGTCCTCGATGTCGCCAAGTTGGTGCGGCTCGCCGCGACGCACCCCGAGCCGCTCGCGCAATACGACGATGCCATCGGAGGGAGCGCCCGGATCGTCGACCCCGTGCCACCGATGGTCGCGATCCCTACCACCGCGGGCACCGGGAGTGAGGTCGGCCGAAGTGGGGTCGTGACACTCGAAGCGACCAACGCGAAGACGGTGATCTTTGCACCTTCATTGCTGCCCGATGTCGCGATTCTCGACCCCGCAATGACAGCGACGATGCCGCCATTCATGACGGCCGCCACTGGGATGGACGCGCTCGCGCATTGCATCGAAGCGTACTCGGCCATCGGCGACCACCCGATGGCTGACGCAATCGCCCTTGGCGGTGTTCGGCTTTGTCACCAGTCCTTGAAGACCGCCACCGACACGCCCGACGACCTCAAGGCGCGGGCCGACATGCTCAAAGCCGCGATGATGGGGGCGGTCGCGTTTCAGAAAGGCCTTGGGGCCTGCCACTCGCTCGCACATCCACTCTCGACCGAGTTTGGGCTGCACCACGGCCTTGCCAACGCGATTTGCCTACCCGCCGTGCTCGATTTCAATCGTGTTGTCATTCCGGAACGCATCGCTGAGATTGCGCGACAGCTCGGCGTCCGCAGCACAGACGAGAGCACCCTTTCATTCGAATGCGCCGGCGCGGTTCGAGCGCTTCGCAAGTCGATTGGACTCCCCTCGGACCTCAGGTCGCAGGGCATCGAAGACGGTGACCTCCCACGTTTGGCGGGTCTCGCCTACAAAGACGTCTGCCACCAGCTCAACCCTCGGCCGTGCACCGAAGAAGACCTCCTCGCCCTCTACAAGGCGAGCTTGGACAATGCCTAAGCGAAAGAAGGGCAAGCTCGAGGCCGTCGCCAAGCTACTCAAGGGCGTCTATCCTGCCCCCGATCAGTACGAGACGGCAAAGGTATTCGCCTGGTGGAGTCGCTCTGTCCCGCCGCGGATCCTCGATCACGCCCGCCCGGTGAGACTGACGCGCGGGGTTCTGATCGTGCACGTCAGCTCATCGGTCTGGGCTAACGAGCTCCACTATCTGAGCGATGACCTGATGGGGCGTCTGCGTGAGCACGCGCCCACCGCGGGCATCCAGAAAATTCGCTTTCAGGTAGGACCGTTGCCCGACATTCCCAAGCGGCCAGCACCACCGCCTCCGCCCCCTGAGCCAGTACGATTGGCGTCATTGCCCGAAGAGCTAGGTAGAGCTTTGAGCCGCGTCGAAGACGACGCATTGAGAAAAGCGATTACCGAAGCGGCGAGGACGAGTCTGGCGCGCGTGCGGCGCAAAGAGTGACAGCGTCAGCGATGGCGTCGCGCTGCTCGGATCATCGCGTCGAGGACAGCCGGCCCGTCATTGGATGCCAGCAACCCACTAACGTCCTTTGGCAATCCGATCGCTACCGACTCCACTTCACCGTCCGTCAGCACCGCCAAGCTGACGCCCAGCTCCTTCCCGATCCGCGCCATCAGATCCACGCCCGGATCAGTTACTTCCGCATTCTCGAGGCGCGCAATCGTGCGGCGAGAGACGCCTACGCGTTCGGCGAGCTCGAGTTGCCCGATGCGATCGCGGAGCTCGCGGAGGATTGGCAGGTTGGCGGAGATGACATCGATGACGGCCATGGACGGACACTATCGTCCGTCAAGGGCCGAAACAAGGCCGTTACTGCCGTCCGAGTCCCTGGGCGAGCTCGCGGACCAACGAACGCACCGATGCGAGCGCTTCCTCGGGGCTCGCGGCGCTCTCGATGACGCTCACCACGGCGCTTCCAACGACGACTCCGTCGACCTGGGGTGCCACCGTCGCGACGTCCGCCTTGGTCTTGACGCCGAAGCCGATGGCCACGGAACGGCCGACCTCACGCTGCAAGGC
>JBATLA010000746.1:0-3173 GCA_049669945.1 Polyangiales bacterium
GAGCGCGCGGATCAAGGGGGCCCGCCGCGGATAACGGGTTCCCTTGGCGAGCGTCGGACCGAACACGCGAAAGTGCCGGACGAACTCGGCCGCAAACGCGAGCTCCTCGTCGGCATGGGCGACGCGAGCGCCGACCGGCGCAACCGACGCCTTGGCGAGGAAGCCACGCAGGATGAATCGGAACGCCCAAATGTCTTGCCGCAGATCTTTTTGCACGCGCTCGCTCACGCGTTCCTTGCGCTCCGGCACTTCGGGGGTACCGAGATCACGAAGCCGCTTCGCCGCGGCTTTCAACGTGTGGCGAGCCTCGCGAATCCCGTTGCGTGTTCGCTCGGCCGAGGCCGCGAGACCCCGTTCGCTCCGGAGCGCGGGTAGCGGCTCTCCGAGCTCGGCGCGCACCAGGTCGCGCACCTCCGTCGCCAGACTTTCGATGACCTCCCCGCCTTGGACCAGTAGGAAACGAGTGAGGGTACGAAGCTCACGGCGCGAGCCGGCGAGGAGGACATGCGCGCGGTAGATGCCGTCATCCTCGTTCATTTGCCCGTCCGCAATCCCGAGGAAGCGGTGACTTCGCAGCAACGAGAGAAACGAGATGATCATCGTCGTCTTGGCGGCGCCGTCGCCGAGCGAGGCGAGCTGTGCGGGGAGGCGCTCCGGGCCGAACAATTCCGTCACGTTCGAGAACTCGAGTGGATCGGACGGCCGAAAGAACGAGTTTCGCCCGAGGTCACGGAGGAAGAGATCGCAGCTCGCCGTAAACGCGTCGGCGTCCACGCCATCCAGATCGAGGAGTCGCTCGCTCACAAGAAGTGCATCGCGGAGCGAGCGCTCGAGGGCATCGAGAGAGTCAGTCGGCTCCGTCGCTTTGTTGGCCACGGCGCGCAGTCGGCGTTCGGGCCCATTGCCCGCGCCGAGCTCGTGAGCCAGCTCCAATGCCCAGGCACAGGTGACCTGCATGGCATGAAGGTGCGGACGGAAGTCCACGACCGATTCGGCGGGCGAGTGGTTCTCGACGTGACGGAACGCCATCAGCCCCGACAGCGCCGCCTGCAATGGAAGCAGCGCGTCCGTGCGTTGCTTGGCGGAGAGGGATTGTCGCCAGCGCGTCCAGAGCTCTGCCTCGGCAGGCGCCCAACGCTCGAGCCAGGAAAGGAGGCCCTCGTCGGCCGGATGGGGACGGAATGTCATGAGGGTTTCAGGAACAAGAAAGTGGGTCAGAACAGGCCAGATTGCGGCCGCGAAGGCTGCTCTTTGCCGAGGTGCTCGAAGGCGTGCCGGGTGGCTACACGTCCCCTCGCCGTGCGCGCCAACAACCCCCGCTGAAGGAGGTAGGGCTCGTACACGTCTTCGAGCGTATCGCGCGGCTCGCTCAACGCGGCCGCCAAGGTTTCGATGCCGACAGGGCCGCCATCATAGTGATCGATGATCACCGTGAGGTAGCGCCGATCCATTTGGTCGAGGCCGGCGTCGTCGACGTCCAGCCGTTCCAGAGCCTCGCGAGCCGTCGGACCATCCAACTTGCCGTCGGACAGGACTTGCGCGAAGTCACGGGCACGCCGGAGCAAACGGTTGGCGATGCGTGGGGTCCCACGCGAACGTCTGGCGAGCTCGTGGCCCGCCTCTTCGGTCAGCGAAAGCTCGAGCAAGCGCGCGCTTCGCTCGATGATCAAGCGCAAGGCGTCGTCCGGGTAGTAATCGAGCCGCGCGACGTAGCCAAACCGCGAGCGCATTGGATTTGTGAGGAGCCCGGTCCGCGTCGTCGCGCCGATCAACGTGAACGGCACGAGAGGAAGCTGGAGCGTTTGGGCGTAGGGCCCGTCCCCGTTGACGATGTCGATTCGGAAGTCCTCGACCGCGGTGTAGAGGTTCTCTTCGACGGTTGCGTTCAAGCGGTGGATCTCGTCGATGAAGAGCACGTCGTTCGGCTCGAGCTTGGTGAGGAGGGCGGCGAGCTGGCCTTTGTGTTCGATCGCCGGGCCGGAAGCCGAATGCAGAGTGACACCACGCTCGGATGCCAAGATGAGCGCCAGCGTCGTCTTGCCAAGCCCGGGTGGACCGCAGAACAAGGTGTGGTCGATCGGCTCGCCGCGCTGCCGAGCCGCTTCCACGAATACGCCCAGGTTCGCCTTGATCTGTTCTTGGCCGACGAAATCAGAGAACCGATCGGGCCGAAGGCTGCGATCGAGTGTGGGGTCGTCCGACTGCTCGGAGACACTGAGGTTTTCGTTGGCTCTGGCTTCCATTTCGGTCATGACAACGACGACAGTGCTGCCCGCAAGAGCCCTTCGACGTTCGTGTCATCGGACACGCTCATCGCGCTTCCCACCGCGGCCTCCGCCTCGCTCCTCTTGTATCCCATGTTGATGAGCGCACCAACGACGGTGTCGCTCGTGGAGGTCGCAGCGCTCGGCACCGCTCGAAGCCGAACGCCAGTCTTTCCGCTCGCTGCGAAGTCGAGCTTGTCCTGGAGGTCTACCAAGATCCGCTCGACGGTCCTCTTGCCGACGCCACTAATCCCTTTGAAGGCGGCCTTGTCCTGGCGGGCGATCGCGTCCTGAAGCTCGGAGGCGTTCATGACTCCGATGATCGCAAGAGCGAGCTTCGGCCCGATGCTGCTGACCTTCAGAAGCGCGCGAAACGCGGCTCGATCTTCGGCGGTGGCGAAGCCGAACAAAGCGAGCGCGTCTTCACGAACATGGGTGTGAATGTGGAGCGACACCGTCTGCCCCGGCTCGCTCTCCACACGCCCGGCCGTCCCGGCCGGCAAGGACACATCGTACCCCACACCATGGACATCGAGGACGACGGACCCGTCGGCCTCGTGATGCGCAATGGTGCCTGTAAGCCTGCCGATCACCGGGCCGAGAGTAGCAGGTTACTGAACATCTGTGTATTTCCCGCGCGAGCATTGGCAAGCGAGATTGGCGCCGGGAGGTTTAGTTGCATCCGACCCGCCCACCCCCACCGCGTAGTCCTCCCTCCGCGGCGGTTGCTGCGCTCCGCCTTGGCGGCGCTTTGCGCCGGGCTTCGCCCTTCGGGCTCGCGGGCTATTCAACATCCACCCACCCACCCCCACCGCGTAGTCCTCCCTCCGCGCCCCTTTTGGGGCTTGGCGGCGCCTTTGGCTACGGGCTTCGCCCTTCGGGCTCGCGGGCTATTCAACATCCACCCAC
>JBATLA010000747.1:0-3658 GCA_049669945.1 Polyangiales bacterium
CTCGAAACGAGCCGCGACATCTCCATCGACGGAACCGCGTCGCGGATCCGCTCGGCCATCGTGATCTCGGCTTCGGTGGGCGCGCCGTAGCTCGTGCCTTTGTCTGCAGCCGCCTTGATGGCGGCCACCACGTCGGGTTGGGCGTGGCCTAGGATCATCGGGCCCCAAGAGCCGATGTAGTCGACGTACTCGGTCCCATCCGCGCCCACCAGCGTGGGACCACGAGCCTCCTTGATGAAGACCGGCTCGCCGCCCACCGCGCTGAAAGCGCGAACCGGGGAATTGACCCCGCCAGGGATGACTTTGCAAGCGCGCGCGAAGAGCTCTTTGGAGATCGGGTCGGACATGGGCGCAAGAGTTACACGCCGGCGAACCAGGGCAAGGCCCACGCGAGCCGGAACGGCGAAGCCCGGCGCGGATGCGCCGCCAAGCCCGAAGGGCGCGGAGGGAGGACGACGGGTGGGGGTGGGCGGGTCCGATGTAACTAGACCTCCCGACGCCGAACGCCCCCCAGTGACGCTGACGCTGACGCTGAATAAATACCAGGGGCCGCGTGTTGGTGGGGGGTACGGCTACATGCTAGCCCGTCGCCGCTGAGGAGAAACATGTCGAACGACGTTCGTGCCATCAATGAAATGGTTCAGCGCGAGAGCGCTTTCATCGATCCGATACTTCACGAGGTCCACAAGGTCGTCGTCGGTCAGGACGTGATGATCGAGAGGATTCTGATCGGGCTCCTGACTGGGGGGCACATCCTGCTCGAGGGCGTCCCCGGTCTCGCCAAGACCCTCACCGTCAACACGATCTGCGACACCATTGCTGCGAAGTTCCAGCGGATTCAGTTCACGCCTGACCTCCTGCCGGCCGACGTCGTCGGCACCGTCATCTACAACCAGCAGAGCGGCGAGTTCAGCGCCAAGAAGGGGCCCATCTTCGCCAACCTGGTGCTCGCGGACGAGATCAACCGCGCGCCCGCCAAGGTACAAAGCGCGTTGCTGGAGGCCATGCAGGAGCTTCAGGTCACCATCGGGGACACGACGCACAAGCTCGACCAGCCGTTCATGGTCATGGCGACCCAGAACCCGATCGAGCAGGAGGGCACCTACCCACTCGCCGAGGCGCAGGTCGACCGCTTCATGCTTCACGTCCGGGTCGATTACCCGAGCCAGGATGAGGAGCGGAAGATCATGGACCAGATCTCCGACCACCTCCTACTCGGAAGGGATGCCGGCGCCGGGATGGGTGTGCAGCAGGTCACGACCACCGCCAAGCTGCTCGAGGCGCGCAAGACCATTGGGCACGTCTACATCGACCCCAAGATCAAAGACTACATCGTGGAAATCGTCACCGCGACGCGGCACCCCGCGCGGGTCGGGCTTGGTGACCTCACCGACATGATCGCGCACGGCGCCTCGCCTCGTGCATCCATCGCGCTCAACGTCGCGGCGCGCGCGCACGCGTTCATGCGACACCGCGGGTACGTCACCCCTGAAGACATCAAGGCGATCGGTCCCGATGTGCTTCGCCACCGAATCATTCGCTCGTATGAGGCGGAGGCCGAAGAGATCACCAGCGATCAGATCGTCCGCCGCATCTTCGAAACCGTCGAAGTTCCGTAAGCGGGGTCGGCTGTGATCTCGCGCGAGCTCGTCAAGAAACTCAAGAAGATCGAGATCTTCACCTCGAGGCTCGCCAACGACCAGCTCGCGGGCAGCTACCACTCCGTCTTCAAAGGCCGGGGCATGGCGTTCAGCGAAGTGCGTCAATACCAGCCCGGCGACGACGTGCGCTTCATCGACTGGAACGTGAGCGCCCGCATGAACGACACCTACGTCAAGGTGTTCACCGAAGAGCGCGAAATGACGGTCATGCTGCTCGTCGACCTCTCGGCGAGCGGACGCTTTGGCTCGGTCGACAAGCCCAAGATCGAAACCGTCGCCGAGGTGGCCGCCCTCCTGGCGTTCAGCGCAATCAAGAACAACGATCGAGTCGGGCTCATTCTCTTCACCGACCAGGTCGAGCGATTCGTGCCGCCCAAGAAGGGGCGCTCCCACGTCATGCGGGTCGTGACCGAAATCCTCAACGCGGACCCGAAGAGCGAGGGCACCGATCTAGGCGTCGCACTCGACCTTCTCGGCGGCGTCGGGAAGCGCCGCGCCGTCGCGTTCCTCATCAGCGACTTCATTGCCGAGGGCTACGAGAAGCCGCTCCGCGTCGTGTCGGCGAAGCACGACGTGATCCCGATCCAAGTCGTCGACCCGCGCGAGGACGAGCTTCCCGACGTCGGCTTGGCGCTCGTGGAAGATCTCGAGACCGGCGACCTCGTCGAAGTAGACACCTCGAATCTCGATGTGCGCGCCAACTATGCGAAGGAAGCCCAGCGACAGCGCGCGAGCCGCGAACATCTGTTTCGCCGGCTCCAACTCGATCACTGCACGGTCAGCACCGACCGCGATTTCGTCAAACCGTTGACCGAGCTTTTCCGTCTCCGTCAACGAAGGATGACGGGCTTCCGGTGACGCGGGCCGCAACCATCGTTGCGCTCCTGCTCC
The DNA here is from genome assembly GCA_049669945.1 of Polyangiales bacterium. GTDB lineage: Bacteria > Myxococcota_A > Polyangia > Polyangiales > Houyiibacteriaceae > SG8-38. The sequence continues at coordinate 2,553 of JBATLA010000747.1, forward strand.
TGCTCCCCAGTCCGGCGGGGGCGCAGGCGCGCGCCGTCTCGCTCGAAGCACCAATTGAAACCACGCTCGGCGACCCAATCGACATCATCCTGACGGTGACGGGCGACGCGGCAGACGAAGCGGCGGTGCCGGATCAGCCCTTTGAGCCCTTCGAGATCCTCGAAAAGAAGCTCGACGTGCAAGCCTCGGCCGACGGTTCCGGGAGGACGTTCACGTTCGAGCTGCGACTGCTGTGCTTCGAGCTCGGCGCCCACGAGCTTGGTCCCATCCGGGTCCGGATCACCGGCGCGGATGGCGAGCTGGTGATGCTGGAGTCGGAAGCCCGGACCATCGAGGTGCACTCTGTGCTCGCCAACGAGCCCGACCCCCAGCTCAAACCTCCAACCGATCCTGTTCCGGTCGAACAGGACGACTACCGGCTGCTCATCGCGCTTGGCGCCTTGGCTGTCCTTGCGCTCGGCGCGCTGCTCGCCTGGCTGTTCATGCGCTGGTGGAACAAGCGAGACAGGCCTGAGCCCGCCCCACCCCCGCCGCCGCCACCCTGGGAGACTGCGCTCGAAGAGCTCCGCGCCCACGAAGCGCAGCGCGAGTCCGCCATCTCCGAGGGGCGCACCGAGCAATGGGTCGACGCAGTGAGCGATTCGATCCGTGGCTACCTCGGTCGGCGCTTTGGCTTTCATGGGCTCGAAAGCACGACAGATGAAATCGCCGAGCGGTTGGCCGAATCCAACTCGCTCGCGATCGCGCCCGAGGAAGCCATAGGCTTTCTCGGGCAGTGCGACCTGGTGAAGTTCGCGAAGGCGTCCTTGGCGGACGAAGCGTCACGCGCGTTGATCGCAGAGGCGCTCTCGTTGGTCGAACGCACGCGCCCGAAGGCGGAGCACGGCGAAGGGGGTGCCGCGTGAAGCCCGCGGAACGTCGCGCGTGGGCGCTGGGTTGGCTGCTGGCCGTCGCTTTCGTCGGCATCGTGGTGAGCCTTCGTTACCTCGAAGCGCGCTACCAGATCCTGATCTCCGACGAACAACTTCGCTTCGAGCGCCCGTGGGCTGCGCTGCTTCTCATCGCCGCGCCACTGGTCTGGCTGAGCCGTTTCTGGGTGCAACGAC
>JBATLA010000748.1:0-3828 GCA_049669945.1 Polyangiales bacterium
CTCCCGTGTCGTCGAGGCACTCAACGCGCACGCACGGCAAGGCAGCCTCGAGCGCTTGCCCGATCTCGGGGAGGACGAGATCGGTGAGATCGGCCGTGCGGTCAACGCCTTGCTCTCCAACCTCACGTCGCTCGAAGTTCGCATGCTCGAACAGGGTCAAGAGCTCCGAAACACGCGCGAGGAGCTGATTCTCAAGCGTGCGCTGAGTCTGAAGTCAGCGGAGCTCGAACAACGCCTGCGCGAACGCGCTCTGCTTTTCGACATCGTTCGCGCCAGTGCGACGGAGCAAGAGCTCGACGGGGTGCTCGAAGACATCGCCAACCGCCTCGGGAAGGCGCTTCATCTTCGCGAGTGCCTCCTCTTCCTCGTCGACGTCGAAACGCGGCGGCTCACACTGCGTGCGGCCTACGGATTCGACAAGCCCGGTGAGTTGCTCGAGCGCGTCGTCCTGTTCGATGAGGGCCAGTTGGGCCACGTCGCTCAGACAGGAGAGGCCACGATCGTGCAAGATCTCGGCAAGCTCGAGGACGCGCCGATCTGGGACCCGATCCCGCAAGAGGGCTCGATCGCGATTCTCCCAGTCTCCCATCACGGCAAGATCACCGGTGTCATGGCCGCGACGCGGACGGAGGCAAGCGCGTTTTCAGACGTGGAAACCGGACTTCTCAGGGCCATCGGGGATCAGCTCGGCCTCGCGATTCGGCACACGCAGCTGTTCGACGAGCTTCGCCGCGGCTCCCAGCACGATGACCTCACGGGCCTCGGCAATCGGCGCCTCTTGCGCATTCGCCTCGAGGACGAGCTGCACCGCGCGGAGCGTTTCGGCCAGATGGTGAGCGTATTGGCGATCGACATCGACCACTTCAAGGCACTCAACGATCGTCACGGACATCCGACTGGCGACGCCTCGCTTCGCAAGCTGGCAGGCTTGATGACCCGAAACCTCCGCCGCATCGATACGATTGCGCGAATCGGCGGCGAGGAGTTCGTCGTTCTTCTCCCCCGCACGACGCTCGCGGAGGCCGCACAGGTGGGCGACAAGCTCCGCTCGATTGTCGAGCTCACGGAGTTTCCAGGCGGTGAAGGCCAGCCCGGCGGCATGTTGACGATCTCGGTAGGCGCCGCGTCGCTTCGACCCGAGGAAACAGGCGCCGATCTGCTCGCGCGCGCGGACACGGCGCTCTACGAAGCCAAGGATCAGGGCCGCAACTGCGTAGTGAGCGCGAGTCAGTCCGCAGGTCCGGCCCGCTCCGCCACGAGGTCCCGGATCTGACGGAGCTCGAAGGGCTTTTCGAGGCAGGGGAGCGGCGTCTGCGCGAGGAAGTCGCGAGCCTTCGGCGTGAAAGCGCCTCCAGTCATGAACACGAAGCGCGACGCGCGCTCGGGCCGGCGCTCGGTGACGCGGCGGTAGACCTCCATGCCGCTGACCTCCGGCATCATCAGATCGCAGAACACGACGTCGAACGGCTCATCGTCGGAGAGCCGCTCGACCGCCGCCGCCCCGCTCGCAAATACCTCCACGTCATGTCCGCGAAGCGCTCGCCGGATCGAGCGACCGACCAGCGGCTCGTCGTCGACGACGATCACTGAGGCTCGGCCACCCGGCGTCGCGGTCGGTGGTGCTTTTGTCGGCTGCGCCGTGTGTGCCCGCGCCGAAGCCGGCAGACGAACGACGAAGGTCGTCCCCTCTCCGGGGACGCTCTTGACCTCGATGGCCCCGCCCGCATCGCGGACGATGTTGCGGCAGATCGACAGCCCGAGCCCAGTGCCTTCGGACACACTCTTCGTCGTGAAGAACGGCTCGAAGACCCGGCTCACCGGGTCCGCATCGATCCCCGTCCCGTTGTCGATGACCTCCGCAACGGCCCAACCGTCTTCGTCCGTGGAGGTCCGCACCGTGATCAAGTTGGCGCTCGGAGGTCGCTCCGGCATCGCCTGGGCCGCATTGATCAAGAGATTCAAGAAGACTTGCCCGAGTCGTGATTCATTGGCGTCGACGGGAGGAGCTTCCCTGAAGTCTCGCCGGAGCGTCGCGCGATGCCGAATCTCGTTCCAACACATGTTGATCGACGACTCGACGACGGCGCGAAGGTTCACGTTGCCGTGCTGTTCGTCGTCGGCCCGCGAGAAGGTCTTCAGGTCACGGACGATGTGCTGCATCCGCGTCGCACCTTGAATCGCCTCCTCGAGCTGTTGGCGGGCACGTTGGAGCCAGCCGGCTTCCTCATCGCCGCCAAGCTCCTCGCGTGTGAGGTGCAGATTCGACAGCACGTACATCAAGGGGTTGTTGAGCTCGTGGGCTACGCTCGCCGTGAGCGTACCGACCGACGCCATGCGGTCTGCGAACGCGAGACGCGCCTCCATGTCTATTCGCTCGGTCTCACGCCGGGCTACCTCGGCGATGGCCCGCTCGGCAATCAGGAGGCGAGTGCCGAGGATTTCTGGGTCGATCGGCTTCGACAAGTAGTCGGAGGCGCCGGCGTCGAGCACCGCGGTGAGGTCCTCGAGCTTGTTCCGTCCCGTGACGACGAGAATGAAGACCTCCTCCCCCCGAGGCTCAGCGCGAACGGCGCGGCACAACTCGAGGCCGGACATCCCGGGGAGCGTCCAGTCGACCAACATCAGCTGGAAGGGCCGCTCGAGCTGGGCCCGAAGCCCCTCCTCTGCGGACCCAAGCGCGGTGACTTCGTAATTTCGCTCACGCAATAACTCGCGCAGGAGCCCGCGCATCGAGCTCGAGTCGTCGACGACCAGCGTTCGCAAGGGCAGTCCCGTCACTAGCCCTAAAGTCTAATGCAATTGGCCAAAAGGTTCATGGTCTCGTGACGGTCTTGACGGGCCCTCTTTCATAGCTATCGTAGGATTGGATGACGCGCTGCGTTATCCCAGGAGGATATCGACATGACTCGCAAGAACCAAATTCGTCGGAGCGGCACCCGCCTGCAACGACAGGGGGCGCTCTGGTTCGAACAGACGCGCAACGCGGGAGAGACGTTTTTCGAGGAATCGCGCGCGGCGAGCACGACGTTCACCCGGGACATCACGGCCGCGAGCAACAAGCTCGCAGCCGAATGGACCCGGTCTGCGGAAGGGTTTCGAAAGGCGCTCAGCACGGAGGCGTTCGAGTGGCAAAAGCTCGTGCTCCAGACGCGCGATGCCTACGTCGCGGCGGTCAAGCAACGGCTTGCCGGACTCGAGGCGCAGGCCGCAAGCACGCGAGAGGCGCTCAAGCCGGAGGCGGTCGAGGTCACGGTCCTCGAGTCGACGCGGGAGCTCCTGGTGAAGGCGCAGAGCACGGTTGACGAGCGAATCGACAAGACGGTCAAGCCGAGGAAGGCTCCGGCGAAAGCCAAGGCCAAACCGAAGCCTCGCGCGGTGAAGGCGGCCAAAGCAGCGACCAAGACGGCCGACACTCCGATCCGCAACTACGACCAGCTGACGGCCAAGGACGTCGTGGCTCGAGTTCAGCGTCTATCGGGACCACAGGCCACCGCCGTGCTCGACTACGAGCGGTCGCGCAAGAAGCGTGCGACGGTAATTCGCGCCGTTGAGAAGCGTCTCGCCGCGGCGAGCTGAGCGCACTACACTCCGCCCTGTGGGTGAGGTGAAACAGGTCCTCGTTGCGGACGACGAGGACAACTTGCGGCGCGTTCTCAAGGCGCAGCTACAGCACGATGGCTATGAGGTTCACAGCGTCGCCGACGGCGCTGCGGTCCTCGAGGCCATGAGCGAGCACCATATCGACGTGCTGATCACGGACCTGCGGATGCCCAAGCTCGACGGCATGAAGGTGCTCAAGGCCGTGAGCGACCGGTACCCACACGTGCC
>JBATLA010000749.1:0-6454 GCA_049669945.1 Polyangiales bacterium
GTCCACGGACGCCAGCTTGCGCCGCAACGACGAAGACATCGACGTGCGACTCGGCGTCCGTTTCGGGCATGGCCATCAGCAAGCGCTCGAGGCCCATCGCGAAGCCGATTGCAGGCGTGTCGGGGCCGCCGAGGTTCTTCACCATTTGGTCGTAGCGGCCGCCGCCCAGCAGCGCGTTCTGCGCGCCGAGCCCTTCACCTTTGCCGAGCACTTCGAAAAGCGTACGCGTGTAGTAGTCGAGGCCGCGCACCAGCGAGCCGTCGACGCGATAGGGCGTGCCGAGTCGGGTGAGCGTCTCCTGAAGCCCATCGAAATGCGCGCGGTCCTCGTCGGTGAGGTGGCTCAAGATCAAAGGAGCGTCCGCCGCGATTTCAGTGCAGCGCGGGACTTTGCAGTCGAGCACGCGGAGCGGGTTCGCGTCCATCCGCCGCTGGCAGTCGCCGCAAAGCTCCGCGCGATAAGGCTCGAGATATGCAAGCAACGCTTCACGGTAGTTCGCGCGTGTTTCCGGGCCTCCGATCGAGTTGACCAGCACCTCGACCTCGGTGATGCCGAGGCTCGAGATGAAACCGACCACCATGTCGATGACCTCTGCGTCGACATATGGGCCTGCGTCGCCGAAGACCTCGATGCCGGCCTGATAGAACTGACGGTAACGGCCTTTGGCGGGGCGCTCGCGTCGATACATTGGACCGACGTAGTACCACTTGGTGACCGGCTCGATTGCCTGGACGTTGTGTTGGATGTACGCGCGAACCGACGACGCCGTGCCTTCGGGGCGGAGCGTCAGCGACTTGTCGCCGCGATCGGTGAACGTGTACATCTCCTTTTCGACGATGTCGGTGTTCTCTCCAATCGATCGAACGAACAACGCAGTCGGCTCGACGATGGGAAACCGCGCTTCACGAAACCCATAGCGCTCGGCGCGCGCACGAAACGCGTGCTCGAGACGTTGCCATTTCGAGATCTCGTCGGGGAGGATGTCTTTCATCCCCTTGACGGCGCGCAAGCTCATGGCGTCCCGTTACCCGATGCGCGGCCACCAAGCAAGGGCCGAAGCCCCGTGGGCGACGCGTAGCGTCGCTTCTACGGGGTACTACGAACGAACTTGACGAAGACGTAGTTGAAGCCGTCTTTGCCCTTTTTCTGCGTGATGGTCGGCGTGACGTCTTCACGCATCTCGAAGACCATCGTCACATCCTTCTTGCCCGTTCGCTGCACGGTGGCGCGCGTGACCGGTGTGTCGAAGTATTGGGTCTCGAGGGGCAGGTAGTTCGTCTTGAGGTGCACGCGAATGTTGTGGATCACCAACTCGAACTGGCCCTTGGTCTCGGTCGTGCCGAAGCGAACCTCTTTCGAGGTCTGGATGAAGAAACACGAGCCGTCCTCGTGCATCAGGAAGCCCGGCCAGGTCAGCATCACCGCACCCTCGGGGATCTCCTCCACCTTGGGCGGCAAGTTCTCGGAGCCGGACTCCGGGTTTACGCCACCGTAGGTCTCGCCCTCGGCCGATGCGACGGACGGCACAATCCCTAGTGCGATGACGAGCATGAGTATCGACGACTTCCCCACCACATCAGAGTAAGCGACGGGCGGTCCGGGGCACAAATTTCGCAGACGAACCCCGGCTTTGCGGCGGTTCAGTGGGCTCGACCGCCCTTGAGCAGATGGCCGACGCCCTCTCCGAGCCCATCGAGCGTGAGCGGGAACATGTCGAACACCTGCCGGACGTACTCGATTGTATTGCCGCTCCAGTAGCGCTGCGGCTCGGGGTTGAGCCAGATGCTGCGGTGGAAGTGCTGGCTCAGCATCATCAGCCAGTGGAGGCCCTCGATGCCGCGGTCGTCTCCGAGGTCGAGGGAGCCGCCGGCGGCGAGCAGCTCGTACGGGGCCATCAGAGCGTCGCCTACCATGATGAGCTTGTAGTGCGAGCCCGCTTCGTGGATGAGGTCTCGCACCTTGATCGGCGTGTCGAAGCGCTCGGTCTCGTACACGTGTCCGTACACGCAGTTGTGGAAGTAGTACGTACGGAGCTCTTTGAAGTGACTCGACTTTTTGGCCGCCGAGAAGAGCCGGGAGCAGAGGTGCGCGAACGGGTCCATCGAGCCGCCGACGTCCATCATCAAGATGATGCGTGTGTTGTGACGGCGGGGAGGGCGGGTGACGACTTCGAGCTCGCCGGCGTTCTGCGCTGTCGCGTCGATGGTGCCCTCGAGGTCGAGCTCCTCTTCACCCCCTTCGCGGGCGAAGATGCGAAGCTTGCGAAGCGCGACCTGCATCTGGCGGACGTCCAGCGTCAGGTCTTGGCGGTACGGGCGGTAGAGGCGTGCGTCGGCAACCTTCACGGCACTTCGGCCGCCGCCCGAGCCCCCGATGCGAAAGCCCTTCGGCGAGCGCCCACTGTGGCCGAACGGTGACGTGCCGCCGGTGCCGATCCACTTGTTGCCGCCATGGTGCTCCTCGTCCTGCTCCGCCATCCGCTCTTCGAACATCTTGCGGAGCTCGTCGAGGTCGAGGCCTTCGACGAACTCGCGCTGCTCGTCGGTGAGCTCGCCCATGTTCTCTTTGGCCTCTTGGAGCCAGTCCCAAAGCTCGTCCTTGAGCTTCTTGCTTTCGATCTCGATGCCCTTGAAGAACGAAAGGAACGCTTCATCGAAAGAGTCGAGGTGCGCCTCGTTGTGGATCATCACGGCGCGCGCGACGTTGTAGAAGCCATCGAGCGAGCTTTCATGGAGCCCCGCTTTGAGCGCTTGGGCAAGCGCAATGACCTCTTGGGTCCCGACTGGGACACCGCGGCCGCGAAGCTCGAACATGAAGGGAACTAGGATTTCAGCTTCTCCACTGCCTGCCGCCCGAGAGCTGGTCGGCAAACGCGACGAGGTCTTGTTCCTTCTTGAGCAACGCGCCCAGGAAGGGGAGGTTTTCCTCGAGCTTCACGCTATCGATCCCCGCACGCTGAAGCACTGCGATCCAATCGACGAGCTCGCTGGTGCTCGGACGCTTGCGAAGGCGCCGCATGCTCCGAATCTCGTAGAACGTTTGCAAGGCCTGCTCGACGAGGCTCTCGTGAACTTTCGGATGATGCACGCGAACGATGTCGTTCATGAGCTCGGGCGTCGGGAAGTCGATGAAGTGGAACACGCAGCGGCGCAGGAACGCATCGGGAAGCTCCTTTTCCGCGTTGCTGGTGATGATGACGACGGGGCGCTCGGTGGCGATGATGTCGTCCTGCGTTTCGTCGACGTGGAAGCGCATCCGGTCGAGCTCGTTCAACAAATCGTTGGGGAACTCGACGTCGGCCTTGTCGATCTCGTCGATCAAGAGCACGACGCGCTCCTTCGCGTTGAACGCCTCGCCCATTGGTCCGAGCTTGATGTACTGCCGGATGTCGTTGACGTCTTTGTCCCCGAAACGGGAGTCATAGAGACGCTGCACCGTGTCGTAGACGTAGAGCCCGTCTTGCGCGCGGGTGGTGCTTCGGATGTTCCAGCGGAGGAGCTTCATCCCGAGCGCCTCGGATACCGCGTCTGCCAAGAGGGTCTTGCCGGTTCCCGGCTCGCCGCGAATGAGGAGAGGGCGTTCCAACACGACCGCACAGTTGACCGCGGACTCGAGGCCCTCGCTGGTCAGGTAGGTTTCAGTGCCGGAAAAACGTCGAAAATCGTTGGTCATGAGCGCTGGAGGTTAACATGGTCCTGCAGAAAGGCGACCACGAGGGCCTGGGAGCAGCCAACTCCTGCAGGGCTGCAGGGTCGCGCCAAGGTGTAGTTACATCCGACCCGCCCACCCCCACCGCGTAATCGCAGGATCACTCTCACGCGAGTGAGCAGCGTGCCTCCGCTACGTTCGGCCTTGGCGGCGCCTCTGGCGCGGGGCTTCGCCGTTCCGGCTCGCGGCAGTGCCAGTGCCAGCGTCAGCGTCAGCGTCAGCGCCAGAAGTGGCCGACATTACAGGTAGTTGAGTGGCCCGTCCGCCCCGGCACCACCCTCCTTGACACCGTTATCGCCACAACGAATAGTAGCGGACCTTTACGGCCGGAAATGGCCCGTTGGGCTTCGGTTATCGCGTGAATTTCAATGTCAGCCTTCGTCCTACAGACCCAGGACCTCGACGAGTCCGGGAAGGATTGGAACTTTGCCATCGGCAAGGAGTGGCTGGCGTCCGCGCTCGCCGAGACTGACCTCGAGCCCGGCGCCGAGGATGGGCGCTTGCAGGTGCACGCGCAGCGCAGCGGGATGGACGTGTTGGTACAGGGGCACATCACCGCCCAGCTTGCCGCTGCCTGCTCACGTTGCCTGAAGGACGTGCCACTCGACATCGACCTCGCGATGAGCGCGCTCTTCAGCCCCGAGCACACGCGTCCGGACGACAGCGAAGAGATCGACGTTCGGCTCGACGAGGTGAACCGGGACTACTACGGGGGCAGGGAGATCGACTTGGACCCCATGGTCCGTGAGCACCTGTTGCTCGAAGTCCCGATGAAACCGCTTTGCTCCGAGGCTTGCGAGGGAATCCCAGTTCCGGAGCACCTTCGACCTCCCGACGAGGTCTTTGGCGAGGCCGCGCCCGACGCGCGCTTCGCCCCGCTACTCAAACTCAAAGAAGCACTTACGAAGAACGAGGAGTGATCCCGTGGCAGTACCGAAAAGACGAACCAGCTCGATGAAGCGCGACCAGCGACGGGCAAACCACGACAAAATCACGGCTCCGAACGTGATTCCCTGCCCGAACTGTGGCGATGTGATGCTGCCGCACCGAGCGTGCGCGGCCTGCGGCTTTTACAAGGGCCGCCAGGTCACTAAGGGCAAAGCCGAAGAGATCGAGTAGATCGTGTTCGATCTGGCGGGGAAAGTCGCCATCGTGACCGGGGGGTCGCGAGGCATCGGGCGCGCGGTGAGCATCGCGCTCGCCGGAGCTGGCGCCCACGTCCTCGTGAACTACCGCTCGAACGAAGAAGCCGCGAAGGAGACGCTGCGGCGAATCGAAGAGGCGGGTGGCACGGGCGAGATTCTCGGCTTCGACGTTTCTGACCCAGAGTCAGTAGACGCCGCCATCAAGGACGCCGCCAGGCGGCTGGGTCACATCGACATCCTGGTGAACAACGCGGGAATCTCGATAGACCAGCTGTTGTTGAGAGTGTCTGCGAAGGACCTCGAGATGACCTGGGCGACCAACGTGAACGGGGCGTTGTTCTGTGCCAAGGCAGCCATTCGTTCGATGATGCGGAGCAAATGGGGCCGGATCATCAGCCTTTCGAGTGTGGTGGCGGAATCCGGCAATGCGGGCCAGGTGGTGTACTCGGCCTCCAAAGCGGCTTTACTCGGCATGACCCGCAGCTTGGCGCGCGAATATGCCTCCCGGGGGATCACCGTCAACGCCGTGGCGCCCGGCTTCATCGAGACCGATATGACGGTGGATCTGCCGGATGCGGCCAAGAAGGGCATCGTCGAGCAGACCCCGCTCGGCCGAATTGGGCGCCCCGAAGAGGTTGCGGCGGCGGTTGTGTTTTTAGCTAGCGAAGAAGCGAGCTATATCACCGGGCAAGTCGTCCGGGTCAACGGAGGCATGCACGTCTAGGGCGTGCGTGACGGAGGAAGCAGATGGACATCGCTGAGAAGGTCAAAGAAATCGTGTCGGACAAGCTCGACGTCGATCCCGCCGACATTCAGGAAGACAAGGACTTCGTCGAAGACCTCAAGGCAGACTCGCTCGCGATCGTCGAGGTTGTGCTGGCGCTCGAGGAGCAGTTCGAGATCGAGATCCCCGACGAGGACACCGAGAAAATCAAGACCGTCAACGACGCCATCCAATACATCAAGGCGAACTCCAGCTCCTGAGCGGTCCGCCGTTCTCGGGTCGACCTCCAATGAGGCGCGTAGTCGTGACAGGCGTGGGCACCGTGAGTCCATGCGGCACCGATGCTGCAACCACCTGGGACAACGTCTCGAATGGTCGCAGCGGCATTGCCGGGATCCGAGGGTTCGATCCGACCGAGTTCGCGTCGCAGATCGCGGGGGAGTGTACGGACTTCGACCCGCTCCAGCACATGGCGAAACGGCGCCTTCGAGAGTGCGCGCGTTTCATTCAGCTCGCGATCGTTGCGAGCGCCGAGGCGATCAAGAGCTCAGGCTTCGAGCCGACCGACGAAGAGAAGGAGCGGGTGGGGACCTTCATCGGCGTCGGCTTCTGTGGCCTCGAGGTGTTTGAGGACACCTGCAAGACCTTGTTCGACAAGGGACCTCGGCGCGTATCGCCTTATTTCGTGCCCTCGGTGATCTCGAACCTCGCCCCCGGGCAGGTGACCATCGATTGGGGGTTCAAGGGGCCGAGCTACACGCACACCAGTGCCTGTGCGTCGGGCGCGCATGCGATTGGTGATGCGTTCCGTTGGATTCAGCGGGGCGAGATCGACGCCGCGGTTGCCGGCGGCGCCGAAGCCGCCGTAACTCCAATC
>JBATLA010000750.1:0-1604 GCA_049669945.1 Polyangiales bacterium
GTTGAGGAGCAAGCGTCACTGCAAGGACGCGCGGACCAAGCTGCTGGCCGAGCTCGTCGAGGGACTGCGCGCCTTTGCCGCCTCGGACTACGCACGCGCGGCGTCGGTTCTCAACGGAGTCATCGCACGCGTCTCCGAGCTCGGCGGCAGCCACGCCCAAAACCTGCTGTTCAAGGACATCGCCGAGCACTGCTGGCAGCAAACACAGATTAGAATCGCAGCCTAAACACTGTCGCTGACATTGTCGCTGTGAGCGCTGTACACTCCGCCCATGCCCACCATCAAGCTCGTCGCGCTTTGGGGCCTTGCGATCGCCATGGTCGGCATCGGGGCACTGCACTTCATTCAGCCAAAGCCCTTCGTTCGAATCGTCCCGAAGTATCTCCCCGCACCGCTCGCCCTCGTTTACATCAGCGGCTTCTTCGAGATTGCTGGAGGTATCGGCCTGTTGATCCCCGAGACGCGAGCCTGGGCAGCGTGGGGCCTGATCGCTCTCTATCTCGCGGTGTTCCCAGCCAACATCTACATGCTCACCGACAACGTTTCGCTCGACCCGAAAAAGCCGATACCCCGGTGGGCCTTGTGGCTCCGACTGCCGTTTCAGCTCCTGTTCATCGCCTGGGCCTATTGGTTCACCTGACCAGCGGCCCTGGCTCGAACCGCTCCATCTGTTCGAGCGCGCTGCGAGCCGCGTGGAATCCGCACATGCCGTGCACGCCGCCGCCCGGCGGCGTCGACCCCGAGCAAATGAACACGCGCGGATTGGGTGTCGTGTAAGGGTTGAGACGGGCGACCGGCCGCGTGAAGAGCTGGAACAGATCCGCGACGCCGCCCGTGATCGCGCCGCCGACGTTATTGGGATTGTACCGCTGAAAGTCGTGGGTGTTCATCGCGTGCCGGGCGAGAATCAGGTCCTTGAATCCCGGCGCGAAGCGCTCGACTTGGCTCTCGATCGCCTCGCTCATGTCGACGGTCGAGCCACTAGGGACGTGGCAGTAGGCGTAGCCGGTGTGTTTGCCTGCGGGCGCCCTGCTCGGGTCGAGCTGACTTTGCTGGCAGAGGATGAGATAGGGGCGCTCCGAGTGCCGGCCGCGAAACATCGACGCTTCGGACGCCGCGATCTCTTCGAGGGTCCCGCCCACGTGTACCGTGGATGCCCGCAGACAACGCGCGTCGCGCCACGGAATCGGACCGTCTAGCGCCCAGTCGAGCTTGAACACCCCGGGCCCGTAGCGATAGCGCCCGAGGCGACGTCGATAGCTACCCGGGAGCGCATCGCCGGCGATCGACGAGAGCTGATCCGGGCTCGTGTCGAACAAATAAACGCGCGCGGCCGGAAGCTCCGCAGCCGAAGTCACACGGACTCCGGTGCGGATCTCGCCGCCGAGCTCGCGCAGGAGGCTCGCGAGCGCGCGAGGGATCGCCATCGAGCCACCCGCAGCGACCGGCCACGCCTCTACATGCCCTGCGATCGAGAAGATCAGGCCGAGCGCTGCGGTAAACATCTTGCTCAGCGGGAGTACGCTATGGCCTGCGCAGCCAGCAAAGAGCGCCCTGGCGCGGGACTGCTGAAACCGCAAGCGCGCGAACGTGCTCGCTGGCCA